>JBDSPQ010000112.1:0-3738 GCA_039930305.1 Ginsengibacter sp.
TTTACATGAAAAATGAAATCATGCAGTACTTTGGGCAAATGAGTCTTGGTGATAATAGTGACTGGATCGAAAGCTATATAGATCGGATGATGAAAGACGAGAAGCAAGTGGACGGAACTTACAGGAAGATTATAACTGAGAAGTTATTTAACTGGCTGGAAACCCAAGTGTCGCCTGAAGAAAAAGAAACTACGCCTGAAGAGTTAATGGCTTTACAGCACCATCATTGAGTTCATAAAACTTTCTTTCACCCGGTCGATTCATTCCGGGTTACACTGTCCCGCTATTTTGCAACCTAAGGGTATATCATGCCCTTTTGTCTTATTTTATTAGTTAGCATAATATTTGGAACTTTGTGCCAGTTCTGTTCTTAGTAACATTAAATCTCCTCATATGAATTTTGGAAAAGAATTTGAAAAGTTTGCCGTTAAGCACAAAAATATTAGCAGCAATACGCTACATGGATATATAAATCATAACGTAACCAATCTGACACCTAATATAATAGAAGAAAGACCCATGAATGTGGCCGTTATGGATGTATACAGCCGCCTGATGATGGACCGAATCATTTTTCTAGGTTATCCAGTAAATGACGAGGTAGCCAACATTATTACAGCCCAACTCCTCTTTTTGGAAAGTACTGACAGAACTAGGGATGTTCAGCTATATATTAATTCGCCCGGTGGTGGTGTGTACGCAGGTCTTGGACTCTATGACACCATGCAGTTTGTATCTCCCGACATTGCTACTATTTGCACCGGTATGGCGGCAAGTATGGCAGCCGTGCTTATGAGCGCGGGCGCACCAGGAAAACGGAGTGCATTAAAACATTCCAGAATCATGATGCACCAGCCGAGTGCCGGAGCGGCAGGCCAGGCGTCGGATGTGGAGATCACCGTAAATGAAGTAAGGCGGGTAAAGCATGAATTGTACGAAATCTTAAGTGATCACACGGGACAAACGATAGAAAAAGTGACCAAGGACAGTAACAGAGACTTTTGGATGACTGCGGCGGAGGCCAAAAATTATGGACTTGTGGATGAAGTTCTGGTTACAAACAGCAAAAAGGTAAAAAAATAAATCATCTTAATTTATTATAGTATGAGCTTGATTAATATGAATAGTTTTCGTTCTGAAGAAGAAGATCCCGAAATTTCACTACCTGAGAACCCGGTAGAAAAAATGATGGGTGGCCTTATGTTCGATAAAAAGTTTATAGAGCAGCGCAAAATATTTCTTTGGGGCGCCGTGGACGATAAAAGTGCAAAAGACATTACCAACAGGCTTCTCTATCTGGAAGCCGTGGATCCCGGCAAAGAAATTACTTTTTATATTAACAGTCCGGGGGGCATTATCACAAGCGGAATGGTAATATACGATACTATGCAAATGATCTCTTCACCGGTTAGTACGGTGTGTATGGGAATGGCTGCAAGTATGGGAAGCATATTGCTTAGTGGCGGTGAAAAAGGCAAGCGCTATATTTTCCCTCATGGCGAGGTGATGATTCACCAGCCAAGCGGTGGAGGTCAGGGTACTAGCGCTGATCTTGAAATTATTGCTGTGCAGATTTTAAAAGCAAAGCAGCTAGGAGCAAAAATTCTTGCCGATAATTGTGGGCAAACATACGAGAAGGTAATGGAAGATTTTGACCGGGATTATTGGATGGACGCGAAGGAGAGCAAGAAATACGGCATTGTCGACGTTATTCTTAACAAACTTTAATGCAACATTTACAGGGCGCATCGTGTCCTTGATAGTATATTTTTCAACCCATTTCCCTAATAAGTTGTACCTTATAGTTACGATTTAGAATTCTCAACGACAGTTTATACATCATGGCAAAACAACAAACCTTACACTGTTCCTTTTGCGGCAGAAACCGTGATGAAGTGAAAATACTCATTGCGGGACAGGAAGGACATATTTGTGAAAACTGTGTGGAGCACGCGCAGGAAATTATCACACAGGAGATTTTTCCTATGCCGGAAAAAAATTCAAGCGCATCCTCATATAAACTCGCAGTAAAAAAACCAGTTGAATTAAAGAAATTTCTCGATGAATATGTGATTGGACAGGATGACGCCAAAAAGGTTCTGGCAGTAGCCGTATACAATCATTATAAAAGGCTCAACCAGAAAATAGACAATGATGTTGAGATAGAAAAAAGCAACATTATAATGGTTGGTGAGACAGGAACTGGTAAGACCTTGTTGGCAAAAACCATCGCCCGAATTCTAAACGTCCCTTTTGCTATAGTGGATGCTACGGTATTTACAGAAGCAGGATATGTGGGTGAAGATGTAGAAAGTATCTTAAGCCGCCTGCTGCAGGTATGCAATTTTGATGTGAATGCGGCGCAGAAAGGCATTGTTTACATCGACGAGATAGATAAAATTGCAAGGAAAAGTGATAATCCCAGTATCACCAGGGATGTAAGCGGTGAAGGGGTACAGCAGGGATTGTTAAAACTATTGGAAGGTACAGAAGTATTAGTGCCACCACAAGGAGGGCGGAAACATCCGGAGCAAAAATTAATAAAACTTAACACCAGCAATATTCTATTTATTTGCGGCGGCGCTTTTGATGGGGTGGACAGGCTGATAGCAAGACGTATCAACACGAATGCTATTGGTTTTACCGTAAATAAGGATTTGCAGGAATTTCAAAGAAAAAATCTCTTACAGTTTGTAAATGCCCAGGACCTGAAGGCATTTGGATTGATCCCCGAGTTGCTTGGGCGGCTACCAGTGGTCACCTACCTCAACCCCCTTGACAAAGAAACACTTCGGAATATTCTTACCGAGCCAAGGAACTCGCTGATTAAACAGTATAAAAAGTTATTTGAACTGGAAGGGATTGAGTTGGTTATAGAAGATGACGTATATGATTTTATGGTAGAAAAAGCTTTTGAATATAAGCTTGGTGCAAGGGGATTGCGCAGTATCTGCGAAAGTATCTTGACAGACGCTATGTATGAACTGCCTTCTCAAAAAGTAAAAACTTTCCTGCTCACCCTAGATTATGCGCAGCGTAAATTTAAAATCAGCAAACTAAGTATGCTCAAAGTGGCCTAATCTGCCCTTCATGAAATAGTTCTTTAAAAAATGCTCTGTTCTCGGAGCATTTTTTTGGGACATCTTTAATAATAATAAAAAAATCCTTTTTTATTATTTTCATTTTATTTTTACCCCTTTGCATTAAAATTCAATTTCAATGGTGGATGTTATTCTCGGCCTGCAATGGGGCGATGAAGGGAAAGGAAAAATTGTGGATCATTTTGCCCCCGGATACGATGTGATAGCTCGTTTCCAGGGAGGTGCAAATGCCGGACATACACTCTACATAAATGGTGAGAAAATAGTACTGCACCAGATTCCCTCCGGAATTTTTCACGAGAAGAAAATCAATTTGATAGGAAATGGCGTAGTACTTGATCCCGTGGTGCTTCGACGGGAATGTGAATCAGTGGCGGCGATGGGGATTGACTACAAAAAGCGGCTTTTCATCAGCGAGCGAACACATATCATTTTGCCAACACATCGTGCCCTTGACAAAGCCAGCGAAGCAGCTAAAGGAATAAATAAAATTGGCTCGACACTTAAGGGAATTACTCCGGCGTATATGGATAAAACCGGCAGGAACGGGCTTCGAATAGGCGATCTGTTGAATAAAAATTTCTTTTCCCAATACATTAAAATCAGGATCAAGCACCAACGATTGCTGGATAATCTT
>JBDSPQ010000113.1:0-2691 GCA_039930305.1 Ginsengibacter sp.
GAACTGGAAAAGCGAATTACAGAGCTTGAGCAAATTGTTGAACGCCTGCTGAATGAAAAAGTTGCAGGCTAAACAGCATAAAGCTTTTATGGATTTCTGCTCCGTCAAATGGAATTTTTAAAACCAATAGTTTTCATACTTTCGTATCCATGGAGGCAAAGAATCCCAGGGGAGAGTTTTACCAGCACACCTTACAAGAAGAAGTAATTATTTCAGGAGCAGGCATTCACTCCGGACAGTCGGTCACCATGCACATAAAGCCTGCGGATCCCAACACAGGAATAAATTTTAAAAGAACCGATCTTTCGGGGCATCCAGTTGTAAAAGCAGACGTTGATAATGTGGTCGAAACAAACCGCAGTACCACCATTGAAGGGAATGGTGCGAGGGTGAGCACGATCGAGCATCTTATGGCAGCGCTTATGGGTCTTGAGATCGATAATGTACTCATCGAAATCAACGGGGAAGAAGTGCCTATACTCGACGGCAGTTCCCGGCATTTTATAGAACATCTGGCCAAATCAGGCGTGCAAAAACAGAATGCGGTAAAAACTTACTATAAAATCCACCATAATATATCTTTTGTTGATGATGAAAAAAAAGTAGAGATGGTGGCACTTCCATATGATGGGTACCGCATCAATACGTTAATTGACTTTAACTCTCCCATATTGGGAACGCAGCATGCCGATCTGAAAAACATGACTGACTTCAAGAACGAAATTGCACCAAGCCGTACTTTTTGTTTTTTTCACGAGCTGGAATTATTGTTAGCCAACCACCTGATAAAAGGAGGTGATATAAATAACGCCATCGTGGTAGTGGACAAGCCCGTAACTGAAGGCCAGGTGGAAAGAATCTCCAAAGTGTTTAATAAGCAGGATATCAAAGTAAGTGAAGCGGGCATCCTGAACAACCTGACTTTACGTTTTCCGAATGAACCAGCGAGGCATAAGTTACTGGATGTGGTGGGCGACCTTGCTTTGGTAGGTTATCCCTTTAAAGCCCATATTATTGCCAACAGGCCGGGGCATTCTTCAAATGTGAAGTTTGCAAAAAAAATAAAAGAACACATAAAAAAATATAAACACCGTCAGGATATTCCCGTTTATGATCCGAATGTGCCACCGCTGCTGGATATCCAGGAAATTGAAAAGGTTTTGCCTCATAGGTATCCGTTTTTGATGGTGGATAAAATAATCGAACTAACCGATACGCATGTAGTTGCCATCAAGAATGTAACTTATAATGAACCCTTCTTCCAGGGGCATTTCCCCGGGAACTCTGTAATGCCTGGAGTACTACTGGCAGAAGCCCTCGCGCAGGCTGGCGGATTTATTGCAATACCCAGGAATTCCAAAGACAAATATGATACGTACTTCCTTAAAATTGACAACTGCAAATTCAAGCAAAAGGTGGTACCCGGTGATACGCTCATATTGAAGATGGAACTACTCCACCCGATACGCCGTGGGATATGTGAAATGAAGGGAACGGTGTATGTTGGAGACAAAGTAGTGACGGAAGCCATCCTTGTAGCCCAAATAGTAAAAAGACCTAAAGAATAAATATGATCAGCCCCCATTGTCAGATTCATAAGGATGCGCAAATCGGCAACAACGTGACAGTTGATTCGTTTGCCGTAATTGAGGAAGGGGTAGTGATTGGTGACAATACTCATATAATGTCGCATGCGGTAATTCTTAGAAATTCGCGACTCGGAGATTCCTGTCGCATTTTCCCGGGGGCAGTGATTGGGGCTATTCCACAGGATCTTAAGTTTGACGGAGAAGAAACATTCGTAGAGATTGGAAATGAAACTACTATAAGAGAATTTGTAACGGTCAACAGGGGAACAAAAGATAAATGGAAAACGGTTGTTGGCAATAATTCTTTGCTCATGGCTTATAGCCATATTGCACACGATTGTATCATCGGCGACCATGTTGTAATTGCCAATACTGTGCAGCTTGCCGGCCATGTGGAGGTAGGAGACTATGCTGTTCTTGGCGGTATGGCAGCGGCGATACAGTTTGCAAAGATTGGTGCACACAGCTATATAGCGGGGGGCACAGAAATCATAAAAGATGTCCCGCCTTTCATAAAGGCAGGCCGCTCGCCGCTAAGCTACGTAGGAGTAAATTCAGTTGGCCTGCAGAGACGAGGGTTTAGTTCTGAAAAAATTAACGGCATTCTCGAAATATACCGCAGTATCTACATGCGTGGACTAAACATCACGCAGGCGATCAATTTTATTGAGGCCGAATTGCCTGCAAGTGATGAAAAAAATGAAATAATTAAATTTATCAAAGACAGCAAACGTGGCATTTTGAAAGCTGCAGCCAAAGGAACTAACGATGAAGATTGACCTGGTAAATGCAGGTAAGCGCTTTAACAGGGAGTGGGTCTTCCGCAGGTTTTCATACTCTTTCTTTTCTCAAAAAACGTATGCCATCACTGGTCCTAACGGATCCGGAAAATCAACTTTTCTGCAGGTACTTTGCGGGGCAAGTCAGCAGAGTGAAGGTGATTTAAAATATCATTTAGCCGACAAAGAAATATTGCCCGACCAGGTTTACAAACACTTTTCTTTTGCCGCGCCCTACCTGGATCTCATCGAAGAAATGACGCTAAATGAATTTTTCAGCTTTCATGCTAAAATGAAAGGGTGGATCAAGGAAATAAATGGTG
>JBDSPQ010000114.1:0-4075 GCA_039930305.1 Ginsengibacter sp.
ACGGCGTCACAACCGGCCTGTTCAGCTTTTACGGCAAACTTACGGCTGCTGACCACATGAATAACGGTAATACCTGCATTTTTGAGTAAGCTGGTAAACTTCGCCGGATTACCTGCCGACGTAAAAACTATAGGCACCTTGTGATTAAGGATTACTTCTACCTGCTTTTCCGTCTCGGGGTAAAGCAATGGCAGGTTTACGGCAAAAGGTTGGTTCGTTGCCAATTTACATTTGACCAAATGCTCATCGAGTGTCTCCGGGTGCATACTGCCCGAGCCGATGATTCCCAGCCCGCCCGAATTACTCACTGCACTGGCAAGTCGCCAACCACTTGCCCATACCATGCCTGCCTGTATGATAGGATAATCGATCTGAAAAAGTTCAGTAATGCGGTTGGAAAACATGCAAAGCGTTTTAAGGCAAAGCGCTGAGATTAATACCCAAGGTCAATCTCGGTATTGTCGCCTATGTTGAGGGAGCGGGTTTCGCCCCTGATTTCTGTGTCGCTGCCTATAAGTGAATCATCGAGCACCACATCGTACAACTTGGAGAAGGAACCGATAATGGAAGCCTTTACGATGGAATACTCTACGATAGTGTTCTCACCCATCGCCACATGCGGACCGATAATGGAATTTTTTATATCACAGCCTTCAGCGATGCTTACAGGGGGAATGAAAATGGTATTCTCAAATTTGTTTGATTCAGCAATGCTGCCGCCGAACTTTTGCAGCAATATCGCATTTGATTGCAGCAGGGTTTCTTTCTTACCGCAGTCAAACCAGTTTTCCACCTTGAAGGTCTCAAACTTTTGCCCCTGCCTTATCATGCAGTCAAGCGCATCGGTCAGGTTAAATTCATTATAGCTCTTTATATTATTGGTGATAATATTTTCAAGACAACTAAAAAGTACTTTAGAATTCTTTATTTTATATAGCCCGACCAGAGCGAGATTAGATTTGGGAATCGATGGCTTTTCCACCACGCGGATGATCAAGCCGTTTTCGTCAACTTCCGCTACGCCAAAATTCCTTGGATCATCTACCTTCTTTACTCCAAGCATGGATTTTGGTGAAGCGAGTACCGCCTTAAGATCGTATTCGCAAATGGTATCGCCCAGTGCAATAAAAACTTCCTGGTTGCCGACCGCCTTCTTTGCAAGATCTATGGCATGCGCTGTACCCTTTCTTTCATTCTGAAATATGAAATGGCACTTCAGCTCCGGGTATTTGGCTTTTATATAATCCTGAATTTTCTCACCGAGATAGCCCACTATAAAAATAAATTCATTAATGCCGGCTTCGTGAAGTTGGTCTACATTGATACTTAAAATGGTTTTTCCTGCCAGCGGGATCAAAGCCTTTGGTTGCGTATAGGTATGTGGCCTGAGTTTGGTACCTGCACCAGCAACCGGTATTATAGCCTTCATTATTCAATAAAATTTTAAAACAATTCCTAAAAGGAAAGTGAATATAGGAAAAAATAGTTCAGAATGATATTCAGTTGCACAAGTGATTTGCACCGCGAAAAACAGAGCGTGTATTTCGCAGGCAGTATATGGCTCTACAAGAATGGTACATCGTACGCACACATCATTCATCGTACATAGTATTATATATCTTTGCCGCAAATTTTTAAAATTCATGCAAAGGGATACACAGGTTTTTGATATCATTGACAAAGAATTGAACCGTCAGCGGGAAGGAATAGAATTGATCGCTTCGGAAAATTTTACTTCGCTGCAGGTGCTGCAGGCCATGGGCACTGTACTTACCAATAAATATGCTGAAGGCTACCCCGGTAAACGGTATTACGGGGGTTGCGAATTTGTGGATGAAACCGAGCAACTCGCCATTGACCGCTTGAAACAAATATTTAGTTGTGAATATGCCAACGTGCAGCCGCACAGCGGTGCCCAGGCTAATGCTGCGTTAATGCTGGCGATTTTGCAGCCCGGTGAGAAAATTTTGGGACTTGACCTGAGCATGGGTGGCCATCTGACGCATGGCTCACCTGTAAATTTTTCAGGAAAGCTGTATGAAGCCCATTTCTACGGAGTAAAGAAAGAAACAGGCCTGGTAGATTATGAAATGCTGGAGAAAAAAGCGAGAGAAGAAAAGCCAAAGCTAATAATCGTTGGCGCGTCGGCATATAGCCGTGACTGGGACTATGAGAGGGTGAGAAAAGTGGCTGATGAAATTGGCGCTTTTGTGTATTGCGATATGGCGCATCCCGCAGGGCTTATTGCAAAAGGTTTATTGAATTCACCTTTCGAGCATTGTCACTTTGTTACCTCTACCACACACAAAACCCTTCGCGGCCCCCGCGGGGGAATTATTTTAATGAAGAAAGATTTTGAGAATCCCTTTGGTGTGAAAGATAACAAGGGAAACCTCCGCATGATGAGCCATCTTTTGGATATGGGCGTTTTTCCCGGCACACAAGGCGGTCCGCTTGAACATATAATTGCTGCTAAAGCAGTGGCATTCGGAGAAATTTTGAGTGATGAATTTACAGCCTACGCCAGGCAGATACAGGTAAATGCTCAGGCAATGGCTAAAGCCTTCAACGCAAGAGGCTACGACCTTATTAGCAATGGGACCGACAACCACCTGATGCTAATAGATCTGCGGAATAAAAACATAACCGGCAAAAAAGCACAGGAGACATTGGATAAAGCAGGGATCACTTTAAATAAAAATTCAGTACCCTTTGATGATAAAAGCCCGTTCGTTACATCTGGTATGCGGGTCGGTGTACCTGCGATTACCACGCGTGGGCTCATGGAAGATGATATGGAAAAAGTAGTGTCTCTCGTGGATAAAGTATTGATGAACACCGATGATGAAAAAACAATTACTGACGTAGAAAAAGAAGTGGCCGGCATGATGGAACAGTTTCCCCTGTACCCGGAACTGTAGCAGGCTTATAGCCATAAAAGAAATAAATTGCATGTTGCCATGCGCTTAAAAGAAAACGAAATCGCCGTTATTAAAAAAAATACCTGCCGTTTTGATCCGGAAGCAAAAATTTATCTTTTCGGCTCACGTGCCGACGATAATGCCAGGGCGGCGATATTGACATACTGATAATTTCCGGGAAAATCGGTTTTATGGAAAAAGTAAAAATAAAGACAGGAATATTTAAAGAAATGGAAGAGCAAAAGCTGGACCTCGTTGTGAAAGAAGATTTTAATGATGTATTTGTTCAAATGATAGAACCGCAACTGCAATGTCTTTAAAAAACGCCATTCATTTTTTAGAGCAAAATTTTTTAAGATAAAAAAATCTCATGATACAACGTGTACAAACTATATGGATGATACTGGCAGCCCTGGCTATTTTTCTTACATTGAAATTTTCTTTTTACAGTGGTACGCTGGCGGCAGACAATACCTACCATGACTTGCTGGCTGCGGATAATTTTTTCCTGCTTATTCTTACCAGCGCTCTCGGCACGGGCATTGTCATCGATATTTTTCTATACAAGCACCGAAGTGTGCAGATAAGGATCATCATCATCGCTCTCCTCGTGGAGTGTCTTATACTCTTCCTTTACATTCGTGAAGTCAATAAATATTCGGAGGGTAATTTCAGCTTATGGTCAGCGCTGCATATATTGGTAATCGTTTTTCTCATACTCGCCGCAAAAGGTATTTATAATGATTCGAAGCTCATAAAAGAGAGTAACCGGCTAAGGTAAGAATCGGTTGGATTTTTGGAGTGATTAATGTTAGTGCTCGATTTATTTTCACATTAGCCCTCAAATAGGGTAATTGATATATTTACATATACCTGCCTGTATAGCTTTCTTTAACTTCCTTTATACCTGACGGTACACCCGCATATACAAGATTGCCACCACCGTCACCAGCTTCAGGACCCAGGTCTATTAGCCAGTCTGCCGACTTAATTACATCCGTATTATGTTCTATTACTATTATAGTATGACCTTGTTCGATCAATGCGTTGAAAGATGCAAGTAATTTTTTTATATCGTGGAAGTGCAGGCCGGTAGTAGGTTCATCAAAGATAAAAAGCAGGTGCCCTTGTCCGTTACCCTTTCCTAAAAAAGA
>JBDSPQ010000115.1:0-8870 GCA_039930305.1 Ginsengibacter sp.
AAGGTCACCCTTGAGATAATTATTGCCACCAGCGCGGATGTTCATATTCTTTACATAAAAATTATCGATCGTACCATGGCCGGTGCCATTCAAGGTAAAAAGTGTATTCCATGTTTTTGTGCCGGGCGCGAGATAAGCTATGTCATCACTGCTCACTGTAGCATTGGCAAAATGTCCGTCTACAGTTACCAGGTGTATAAAATCCTGCATAGCTTTTTGAAATCCCTGGTAATGCATGGCAAAGTAATTACCGAGATGGCTTTTGTCTGTTATAACATCAAGTTTCTTAAATTCCATCATTTCCGGTGTAAACCTGAAATCAGCAACGAGTTTTTTTAAATTGAATCCATTTCTTTCCTTTGCAGAAAGTTGAATTTCTGCCCTGATCGTATCCTTAAAGAGTCTAAGATTTTTCACCCGGGAATTAATATCGCGGAAGCCAATATGTTTTTCATCAAAATGATCAAGGTATGGAGATCTTGCGGTCTGGCGTTCTGAGACAACAGTCCCATTAGTAATGTTTAGCGTTTTAATGAACAGTTTTATTTCATCCGGATTCCATTTTAATTTACCCGTTTCAAAGGTTGTCTTTTTAACCACAACCCTACTGGTATCTTCCGGCCTGTTACCCGTGTAGTCGTACTGAGCAAACTTTGGATGATCAATATTTATAGACCTGATATTAAAAATGCTTTTATCCAGGTCAAAAACCTCCGCCTGCAAATCAAGCCTCGATAAAGAAACCGTAAAATCTTCGCCTTTCCATCCATCCTTTTGCAACACTTTAAGGTTATTCATTTCAACAACATCAAGCTTAAGCGCTATTGAGCCACTGCTTTTTTTTGCAGATTTTGGCGCCGCGAAATAATCCATTAAAAATTGGTAATTCCATACGGAGTCCTGACGGTTAAGATTGATGATGGCATTATCGAGCCCGATATATTTAAGCGTAATGCTGTCTTTGATAAAGAACCAATCCGTAATGTTTACTTTGGCTGTACCAGCATAAAGCAAAGTGTCTTTATGGTGATCAAGTACAAGTGCTCCTTCCAGAAGCATCTTGTTAAAAAGGCGGAGATCGACGTGTTTTATTGAAACGGTGGTGTGCAAATCCTTAGAGAGCCTGCGGGCAACTTTTTTAATAAGGAAATTTTGAAAAAAAGTTGTTTGGACTAAAAGCCACAGAAACACCATGAGCCCCAGCAGAACAAGGAGGGATTTTAAAAATATTTTAGAAAATTTTTTCAGGGAGACAGGTTGTTTGCCAAAAATAAACAATCATAAAGATTAAAAATGACCGCCCGTTCCAATAAGCAAGGTTATCAACATGTCTTTAACAACTTATTAGAGATACCTGCTTATTATTATATTGAATGTGGAAGCTTATGAATTTATAACTAAGACAAAGGCGTCAAAAATAAAGTATCATTCACGCTGAAACACCGCCATAGTTATGGAAATTTCAATAACCCGCTACGGCATCATCACCCCGGTTATCGGCTACAGCTTTTATGTGATTGTCTTCACTGATTATAATTACTTCCGTTCTGCCAATGGCATCTCTGGTATTGATTGTGTATCCCATGTCCTTTAACTTTCGCAGCACTTCCGGATCAAAAGTTTTCTCGGCGAAAATCTCGTCTGGCAGCCATTGATGGTGAAACTTTGGTTTGTTCACTGCATCCTCAGGGGACATATTAAAATCAATAATATCCACCAGAGTTTGAAACACGCTGGTTGGAATAGTAGTTCCGCCAGGCGTGCCAACCACAATCCAGGGTTTGTTATTTTTTAAAACGATGGTTGGGGTCATACTGCTAAGCATTCTTTTGCCCGGCGCTACAGCATTTGCTTCGGCACCTACGGCGCCATACATATTCGGTACTCCGGGTTTTACGCTAAAATCATCCATCTCGTTATTTAGCAAAAATCCGGCACCCGCTACAACAGTCCTGCTGCCATAGCCTCCATTGAGTGTTGTGGTTACCGATACTGCATTTCCAAAATGATCGATTACATTAAGGTGTGTCGTTTCCTCACTTTCCGGGTTTATTTTTCCGGGCTGTATTTGTGTGCTGCTGCCAGCTTTCCCGGGCGTGTAATCACTCATTCTTTTTTCCAGGTATGGGTCACTTACTAATGTTTTTACCGGTACTTTTACAAAGTCTCTGTCCCCCATAAACTCTGCCCGGTCTGCATAGGCACGTCTTTCTACTTCAGTCATGAGCTGAACTGACTCGGAGGTACCATATTTCATTTCACCAATATTTTTGGAGTCTGCCATCTTCAACATTTGTTGAAGTAAGATGCCGCCGCTGCTAGGCATAGGCATAGTCACCACTGTATAACCATCGTAATTGAATTTTACCGGTTCCCTGTATTTAGCTTCATAATTTTTGAGATCGTCTTTCGTGATGATTCCATTACCTCTGTTCATTTCTTCTTCAATAAGCTGCGCGGTCATACCCTCATAAAAACCTTTCGCACCTTCATCACGAATTCTTTTTAAGGTATTGGCCAAATCTATTTGTATGAGAGTATCACCTTTTTTCCAGGGGATATTTTTTACAAAAACAGGCGGCGAAGAATTTAGTCGTAAAAATTCTGGCTTTTCCTCGTTAAGGTTTGCTGCCTCTGATGCAGAAATTATAAAGCCATTTGCTGCGAGGTCAATTGCGGGCTGTATCAGCTTTTTGAAAGGTAGTTTTGCATATTTTGCCGCTGCAAATAATCCGGCGATCGTTCCGGGCACACCCGCAGCAAGGTGGCCATTTTGTGACAAACTTAGTTTGGGATTTCCGATACTATCCAGGTACATATCCCTGGAAGCTGCTGCCGGCGCTGTCTCCCTGTAGTCTAACGCAACATCGATCGGTTCATTTTTTGAAGGTCCGGTATTCACCAGGTGTGCAACCATAAATCCTCCGCCTCCAATATTTCCGGCGCCAGGGTACACTACCGCGAGTGCGAGTTGTGTGGCGATGGCAGCATCCACTGCATTGCCGCCCGATTTTAGAATATGAAGGCCGGCTTCACTCGCCAGAGCATGTGCGGATACAACGGCACCGTTAGTACAATTAATATTTTTTGTGATAACATAATTGAAGGCATTTGATTGAGGTCGGGGAGAGCATGAAAGGAATGCAAATAATAGGGCGATAAATCCGCGGTGGCTACATGTTAAGCGCATCAGTTTTTTACAAATGTAAGTTTTGTGAAAGTACTTCAGTAATTTTATGGATACATTAATCCCCAAAACTTAACAATGAGAACTTACAAAACTATTTCACGATTTTTCATTACGCTATTCCTTCTTATTAGTTCAACCACACTTTTGCTGGCGCAAAAAGCTACCATTAAAGGTGTGGTTACCGGCGACACAGGCCCACTGGGCAATGCTTCCGTAACAGTCGAAGGAAAACGCATCGGCACGACAACTAATGAAAGCGGTCAATATGAATTGCAGGTAGACCCCGGAACGTATAATTTGCTTATCAGCTATGTCGGGCTAAAAGTAGAGCGTGTACCCGTAACCGTAAACTCCGGGGAAACGGTCAACATTCCTGCTGCTACATTGGTTCCTAAGGAAACACTCGAAGGGGTGATGGTTGTGGGTTCACGATCTAACATTGCCCGGACGAGTGTACAAACTGCAGTTCCAGTGGATATTATTTCTTCACGGGATCTTTTATCCACGGGGCAGGTGGAGCCTACGCAAATGCTCAACTTTATTGCGCCATCTTTCAATTCGTCACGGCAGACAATTGCTGACGGAACAGACCATATTGATCCGGCCACAGTGCGCGGCCTGGGACCTGACCAGGTGCTTGTGCTCGTTGATGGAAAAAGGTATCATAACACTGCTCTAATAAATGTAAACGGTACGATTGGCCGTGGATCGGTCGGTACCGATTTGAACTCTATTCCGCCCTCGGCTATTGAGAGAATTGAGGTGCTTAGAGATGGAGCTGCAGCCCAGTATGGCTCTGATGCAATCGCAGGGGTAATCAATGTTGTATTAAAAAAGAATGTTTCCTTAACTAACATAAAAGCATACACGGGCCAGCAATACGCGGGAGATGGTTTTGTTTACAACTTTGGAGTGAATAAAGGCTTCAAACTTGGTAAACAGGGGTATCTTAATATCACAGGCGATCTGCGGCACCGTGAGCCAACAGAAAGAAGTGGTACTTATGACGGTACCGTATACACGAGTGATGTGGCTGCGGATAATGCAATGATTGCAGCAAGAGGTTTCAGTCGTGAGCACAATTTGCACATAGGGCAATCGAAATTATTGAATACCGGAATCCTGGTTAGTGCAGGGGCGCCGGTTAATGCAAACGGAAACACCCAGGTGTATTTTAATGGCAGCTATAACTATCGGGAAGGAGAAGCTGCAGGCTTTTATCGCTATCCTAAACAAACAGCACAGGTGATACCCGAATTATATCCCGATGGATTTCTACCTCTAATCAACAGCACCATAAATGATAAATCGTTCATGGCTGGCATAAAAGGCATTACTGCCGGAGGTTGGAACTGGGATATTAGCGACATTTATGGTGGCAACTCCTTCCGCTTTGATGTATCCAACTCTAATAACGCTACTCAATTTGCCCAGGGTGCAAATGCCCAAACAAAGTTTTACGCAGGAACACTGAAATTCAATCAAAACACTTTTAATGTAAATCTTTCAAGAGATTTTGGAAAGGCCATGAACCTGCAGTCATTCAACGTTGCATTTGGTGGTGAGTACAGGGTAGATAATTACCAGATATTACCAGGCGAAGAAGCATCGTATAAAAATTATGACACAGCTTCTAAAAAGGTTGGCGGTGCGCAAGTATTCCCGGGTTTCGAGCCTGGCAATGCAGTAAATGAAAACAGGAATGTCGTCGCCGGATATGTGGACCTTGAAACTGATATTACAAAAAATCTTTTGGTAGATGTTGCAGGCCGATACGAATATTATAGCGACTTTGGAGGAAACGTTGCAGGAAAACTTGCTGCCCGATATAAATTTTCAAACGCTTTCTCTCTTCGGGGTGCTATTAGTAATGGCTTCAGGGCTCCATCTATTCATCAGCGTTTCTTCAGTGCCGTTAGTACCGTCTTTCTCAACACTCCCAGCGGCACGCTGCCTTTTCAGCAAGGAACCTTTCGCAACAACAGTGCGATAGCTGCGGCGTTTGACATTCCATCACTTGATGCCGAAAAGTCAGTGAACTACAGCATAGGAATTACCTCTAAGCCTGCCAGTAATGTAAGTATCACATTGGATGCCTATCAAATAGAAATAAGGGATCGAATTGTACTGACCGGGAGCTTTTCTAAAAGTAACCCGACAGTAGCAGCTATCCTGGCGAATTATCCGGACGTGAATACGGCAATATTTTTTACGAATGCGATCAACACAAGAACACAGGGTATAGACCTGGTAACAAGTGTAGATTTTAAAATGAGTAAGGGGAATTTGAATGCTACGCTGGCGGGTAACCTCAACAAAACCCGTCTTTTTGGTTCGATAAAAACTACGAGTAAACTACCTGCAGATTCTTTGAATACAAATACCCTTTTTAATATAGAGGAGCGCGGACGCATGGAACATGGCCAACCGGGTTCAAAGTTCTCTCTTGCGCTAAACTATAGAATCAATAAATGGAATTTCGTAGCAAGAACAGTGAGATTTGGAAAAGTTTCTACCATTTTTAATGGGACTGATAGAACGAGGGATGAATATTTCTCAGAAAAGTTTGTCACTGACCTGGCGATATCTTACAAACCTGTACAGGTAATACAAATCACCCTGGGTGCAAACAATATTTTTGACGTATATCCTGATAAGGTTAAAAACGTAGCCAATACCAGTAACAATCGTTTTCTGTATAGCAGAAGTTCCACCCAGTTTGGATTCAACGGAGGCTTTTATTATGCCAGCCTGAACTTCACTTTATAGGGTTGTGACAGAAAATTTTTACAGCCGGCAAAATTTATTTGCCGGTTTTTTATTTAAACGGAAGCAACTAAAAAATTACAATATCTTATTTTCGCAAAAACATTTATTCTCCATGCGTACCCGTTTTCTGTTTTCATTCATTTTCATTTTTCAAACAGTAGTTGCCCAGCAGCAGGAAACTTATACTTCATCTGAAATTTTTCAGCAAATAAAAAAGCTTAATGTGCTCGGTTCGGTGCTGTATATCGGGGCGCATCCTGATGACGAAAACAATTCGCTGCTGCCGTATTTTGCCAAAGAGAAATTGTATCGCACTGCCTATCTAAGCCTGACACGTGGCGATGGCGGGCAAAACCTGATCGGTGATGAACAGGGTATCGAACTTGGTTTGATAAGAACGCAGGAGCTTCTCGCTGCTCGTCGGGTAGATGGTGCAGAACAATATTTCACGAGGGCTTATGAGTTTGGCTTCAGTAAAAGTGCGGAGGAAGCGTTACGTATTTGGGATAAGGACAAAATACTAAGCGATGTCGTGTGGGTAATACGTAATTATCAGCCTGATGTAATCATAAAAAGATTTCCTCCGGACAAGCGTGCCGGACATGGTCACCACGCTGCATCCGCCATATTAGCTGATGAAGCTTTCACTGCGGCCGCAGATCCAAACAGATTCCCTGAACAATTTAAATACGGCGTAAAGCCATGGCAGGCCAAAAGAATTCTTTGGAATACTTACAACTTTGGTGGCAATAATACTACCAGCGAAGACCAGTTGAAAATCGATATTGGCGGGTACAATTCTCTCATTGGGAAAAGCTATGGCGAACTGGGTGGCGAAGCGAGAACCATGCACAAAAGCCAGGGAGAGGGCAGGCCCGAAAGAAAAGGACAATCATTTGAATATTTTGCAACTACCGGCGGCGCGCCGTTGCAAAAGAATTTAATGGACGGAGTAATTACGAACTGGAACAGGATGGAGGATGGTAAGCCAATTGGTGTATTGATTGGTGAAATAACTGCCACGTATAAACTGGAATCTCCCGAGCTGTCAGTGCCGAAACTTGTAAGGCTTTATAGTGCTCTAAAATCATTGCCGGAAAGTAGTTGGAAAAATCAAAAACTTAAAGAAGCCCAACAGATCATCGAGGCCGCGAGTGGACTTTTTGTGGAAGCAACCTCTTCGCAGCCCGAAGTAGTGCAAGGCGAGAACTTGAAAGTCGATTTTTTTATCAATAAGAGAAATGACGTAGACGCTGAATTGAAAAGAATATCGATTCAAAATTTTGATTCATCCTTTATGTTTAAGTTAAATACAAATCAAAACTTTTCATTCGATAAAGTTTTACCTGTGGCTGATGATAAAAAAATATCGCAACCTTACTGGCTCGAATACCCGCTGCATGGCGGAAACTTCGAAGTAAAAGACCAGGCTGTGATAGGCAATGCGTGGAATGACCCTTCTTTTGAAATAAAAACGACCATTAGTATTGATGGGGAAGATTTTACGATTCTGCGTCCGGTGCAATACCGCTACATCGATGCCGTGAAAGGAGACACGTATCAACCGATACCTGTTTTACCGAAAATAGAAGTGAGATACAACCGGGACAATTATATCTCCATGAATAATCAACCGGTAACGGTGATGGTGAATGAAAAGTCAAATGATGCTAACCTTTCAGCAAATAACGAATTAATACAACATTTTTCAGGCAAATGGAAAATGGAAAATGACCTGCTACATAGAATTGCCTTGACTTCAAATCAAAAAAACAAATCGTTCAATTTCGTACCCCAAAGCGGCAACGCCAATACTTCAGAACAAGTAGAAGCATCCGTGAAGTATGGTGACGAAATATATAATAGCTATACTAAAACCATTGCCTACGATCATATTCCGGTAATTACTTACTTTCCTATGGCCAAGTCAAACCTGCTAAAACTTGACATAAAAATTGCTGGAAAGAAAGTAGGTTACATGGCCGGTGCGGGGGATAAAGTGCCGGAGGCTTTGGAGCAAATGGGCTACACCGTTACTTTTTTGCATGAGCAAGACCTGCGCGAGGATTATTTAAAGCAGTTTGATGCGATTATAACTGGCATTCGTGCTTACAATATTTATGATTTTCTCACTACTAAAAATGATGTACTGGTTGACTATGTAAAAAATGGTGGAAACCTGATTGTACAATATCTTAAGAGCAACCAGGTCGGACAGCAAAAAATAAAGGCTGGCCCTTACTCTTTTTCTGTAAGTTCAGGGTCAAGAGTCACAGAAGAGGATGCGCCGGTTACATTTTTACTGCCGCAACATCCTGTGTTAAATTTTCCTAATAAAATATCATCGGCTGATTTTGAAGGATGGATACAGGAAAGGAGTACTTACCAGGCACAGGATCTTGATGAACATTTTGAAACGCCACTGGCCATGCATGATACCGGCGAAACGGAAAATAAAGGAAGTCTTGCGATTGCTAAATTTGGAAAAGGAAATTTCGTGTACGCGAGCCTGGTATTTTTTCGCCAGTTGCCCGCAGGCATTCCTGGAGCCTACCGCCTGATGGCAAATCTGATTGCTTTGGCGAAAAATAATTAAACATGAGATGCCGGGCACCGGCATCCTATAAATAATCCACTATGGATAACGATAAAGTATATTGGAGAAAGTGGTATATCATGGTCTTGCTGTGGCTGATTGCACAAATTATTTTCTATTATATTATTACTATAAATTTTACCTAATACCAAACCAGGTGCATGTATAGCCTTTTATTAACTGCCATTATAAATGCCCTTGCGGCTAAGACAAAATGAGTATAGCAGACTGGATAGTACTCACACTCACGCTTAGCTGTATTATTATTTACGGTGTGTATAAGAGCCGTACCACTAAAAACCTGGATGGATATTT
>JBDSPQ010000116.1:0-2727 GCA_039930305.1 Ginsengibacter sp.
GTTTCATACCGCGAGAAAAGAATTAATGCGTCGGCTTCCTGTACATATTTAGCTAATTCTGGTTGCGGAACTTCATTTTTCAAGCATATATTTCCAGCAAGATCTGCATTGACGATTAGTGTGTATAATGTTTCGCTTGGCGGACCGAAAATTATCAACTCAAATGAGCAGCCTTTGTGTTTTATAATTTCGAAAGCGTTAATAATAGCTTCAATATTTTTTTGAAAGCTTAGTGTAGAAATATGTATGAAGCGGCAAACGCTTTTTGCAGGCCCGGGTAGAGGATAAAAAATATCTGTATTCACCACGTTGGGAACAACTACATAATCGGGAGCGATAAAATGCTCTTTAATGGAATCACCAAGGACCTTTGAAACGGCTGTCAAAACCATCGCCGAAGCAAAAAGCTGTTCCATTAATTTTCTTTGAAAAATATGCAGATCACTAATGCCATACAATGCCGATGGCAGGTAGCCGGTCCAATGCTCAGAAATTAGCAGAGGTGCCTGGTATTTCTTTTTTAACCATAAAGCCGGTGCTGCCGCAGCTAAGGCTACATGTACATGAACTAGATCAGGCCGCCCATTTTCGTTTATTAATTCAGTAAGAATTTTTTTATAAACTTTCCGGTAAGTATAAAAAGATATCAGCCGGTTTAAAAGTTTTAATCGGGTCCTTACGGGACGATAATAACAAATAATTTCCTGCAGGTTATTTTGTACGGAAACGGTTTTTTTTAAATCATTCGTGATAATACTCTCGGTATCTTTCTTAAAAAAAACTACCGTTAGTTTCGCTGATGCGGATACAGCCCGGGCATGGCGCTGGATAAAATCTCCATCGAATGGCCCTAGTATATTTGGATACCAGGAAGGCAGCCAAATAATATTAGCCGGCATAATTAACAATCATTGAAAATAGTATTTTCATTTTGCAAGTATCATCATTGAATAATTGCCCCACATCTTTGCACTGATATCCTTACTAACAGCAAAGGATAGGTTGCGGAGCAGTTTTTTTATGAAGGTTTTTGTGTTTTGCGAATAGTGCACATCAACGACCGGTTTAGTGTAAACCCAATCAAGAATTTCATATCCAGTGTCTTTTAAAAACCATAATACCATTTCCCTGGTAAAATAATGCAGGTGTCCCACTGCTTCTCGCTGCTGCTGCAACACATGCGGCTTGAAAATTGTTCTGCAGCTAAGATCCAATGGGATATGGAAAACAAAGTAGTCACTTTTGGATTTTATATTTTGTAAAAATTCATAGTAAGCAGGAATGTGCTCCACAACATCTATCACTAGTAATAGATCTGTATGAATCTCTTTTATCAAAAAATCCTCATTATAAAATTTCAGATTTTTTGTCTCACGCTGCCTCGCCATCTTGATTGCGTGTAGTGAAATATCATAGCCGGAAAATTGAGCGTCCGTGCCAGCTTTATCCGACAGTGCTTCCAAAATACCTCCTGCACCACAACCCACCTCAGTTATTTTATTTGGGTGCAGCCTGTTTTTTTCAAGTAAATCTTTAATGATTTTTGCTTTCCACTTTGAATCAGGTACACCCCACGCCGGATTATTTTTCAGGTACGTTCCATCTTCATATATTTTACTCAGGCTCATTTTGCCTGGTGCGATTTTCCCATGATAGTATTCTTAATGCGTGAAATATCTGAAAACTTAAAGATAAAAAAATCGGCAAGAGACGTATCATATTCTTTACAGAATACTGATAAAATGTAAGCATAATAAAACATATACCCCACACTGCTCACCGCGGCGGCAGCATTGATCCCGTACACAGGGATAAGAATTGCATCACCCACCGTGATAATTCCCAATGTAATTAAAGATCCCTTCAAATTTACTATTACACGATTTTTACCGGCATAATATGCTGTAAGAGTGTAGAGCGCCGACAAGCTCAAGATTCCAGGTATCAGCAACAGGAAGGGAACATACATCTCATTAAAACTTTCACCAAAAATCAACGGGAACAACCATCTGCCAACAACTAACAAGAGCAGGCAGGCCACCCCATAAAAAAATAAAACCGATCTTGATATCATTTTAACCAGTTCATTCACTTCTTTTCGCCGTCCGGAAGCCGTAACCGGAAAGACGACTGCTGCTAATACTCCCGGTAATACAAAAAACATTTGTACAATTTTCGACACCTGTATGTAATTCCCCAAGTCTGTAGGCGAAGCATTTTGCTGTACAAACCAATAATCGATCCTGTAATAAAGAAATGTAATAACATTGCTCGCAAATGCCAGCAGGCAGTATTTAAATACCGTCCTTAACTGTATCAAAGAAAGAAATGAAAATTTCAAAAACGAACCATGCAATGCCAGGAAGCAAACTGCCAAAGCTATTCCATACAATAAAAAACTTCCGAAATACAACAGGACAAAAGTTTCGTCATCAAGCCAGGTATTTTTGCCGGTTAAGAGAAGCAGGATGATCAAACCACAGTTGATAGCAATTCCGGTAACATTTGGGAGCCGGTAATTATTCTCTGAATAAAAAAAACTGTTAAGAAATGTAATAAGCAGATTACCACACACAAAAACAATTGCATAGACCAATAATATTCTATCAAAAAATTTCAGTTCAAGCAATCCGGCAATGGGATACATCATCAATATCAGAAAACCAATTATAAAAGTCCAGAGAATGGAGAAGCTAAAAAGTTTGCCCGGATCAATTTTTTTTCCAG
>JBDSPQ010000117.1:0-3021 GCA_039930305.1 Ginsengibacter sp.
TCCGCCCTTGAGTGTTGTATTGATACATTAGTCAGGCCAACTCGCGATGCGACTACCTCGATAACTTTCAGCTTTTTATTGATGCTGTCGACCAAATGAAAATGCACATCAGGAAAAAAAATTGCTAAAGGAATGCCCGGAAAACCTCCGCCGGTGCCCAGGTCCAAAATATTGAACTGTCCGGGAAAATTAAACACGGCTGCAATAGCAAGCGAGTGCAATACGTGATGCTCATAGAAATTATCAAGGTCCTTTCGCGAGATCACATTGATTTTTTCGTTCCAGTCCTGGTATAATGGAAGCAGGGCTTCAAACTGGTTTAGTTGTCCGGGGGAAAGATTAGGGAAGTATTTTGTGATTCTATCCATTCATAAAAAAAGGGTTGTTAATTGAAGGAAAAGTTGGGTGATAAACCTACTTCCATTTACTCTTTGGTTTTTTAAACAGTGCCGGTGAAAATAAAATATAATAGAAAAACATCCATATATCAAAAATAACAAACCAGGGGAAAAGATCTTTTTCATTCAGTTTTTCTGAAACCTTAAAGAGCACATATCCCTGTATTATAAATCTGGCACAAAAAAAAAGTAATGCCCATTTCCAGTCGAAGAAAATTATCGACACAATAAATGCAGGGTAGTACAGAAAATGCGATAATGCATAAGAAGCTAAAAGAAATTTGTGCAGGCCCTTATAATATTTGCTTGTGGTGTAATGTCGCGCCTTCTGGCGACGCCACTGTTTCCACGAAGTAGCAGGGTTGCTCAAGGCGAAAGCTTCTTTGTCGATTACAATATTGGTGTTACTTCGGGTAGCAGCCTTGTTGATAAATAAATCATCATCGCCGCCGGGAACATGGTTGTGAGCCGAGAAACCTTTGTGCCTGAAGAACACAGATTTTTTATAGCTTAGGTTTCTTCCAACACCCATGTAAGCCAGTCCTGCCTGGGCATAAGATAAATATTGTAGTGCGGTATGAAAGGTTTCCCACCTGACCACCTTATTAAATATTCCCTTTTTTTTATGCAGAGGCCCATAACCCAAAACAATCTCCACGCCATCGTAATACCCTTCCTGCATCTTTTCAATCCAGAATTCACTTGAAGGAACGCAATCCGCATCAGTCAATAAAACTATTTCGTGTTTTGCGGTCTTTATCCCAATGCTTAGTGGATATTTTTTCCCTGGAATAAATCTCGCTTCCTGCGTGAGTTCCACCAGTTGAAGCTGTTTAAAGCTTCGCTGATATTCTTCCAAAATGTATTTGCTTTCATCAAAAGAGTTATCATTCACCACGATCACTTCATTGGTAGTGGCATATTTCTGTACCAATGCTCCGGGAAGATTTTTTACAAGATTCTCCGCTTCATCCCTTGAACAAATAATTACGGAAACAGGATGTGTTTGAGAGACTGTTCTTTCTTTTTTTTGGAATAGGGCAAGTCTTAAAAAGAAAAATAGGTAATAAAAGAGCTGTATTAAGGTGACCAGGCAGAAAAGCAAAAAGACATTAAACGACCAATGGTGCGTTAGTTCGGTCCAGTTCATAAGGCGCAAAAATAGGTGAGTTGCGGAAATTTTATTCAGCTCTTTTACCGTGATCATCTGTTGGGTAAAACTGGTTTACTGAAGAAGGGCAATATCTTAAAACTATATTTGTCCATCAAATATTTAAAAGGGACATGGCCGCACTTTCGTTTGAACTAAATGCTACTGACTCTGCAACTAAAGCGCGGGCAGGAAAAATCGTTACAGACCACGGTGAAATACAGACCCCGGTTTTTATGCCGGTAGGCACCGTTGGAAGCGTGAAAGCAGTGACACAGCAGCAATTGTCTGAGGATGTAAAGGCGAGTATAATACTCGGTAATACTTATCACCTGTACTTGCGTCCTGGTCAGGAGGTGATGAAAGCTGTGGGTGGCCTGCACAAATTTATGGGATGGAATAAATCCATCCTTACCGATAGCGGAGGGTTCCAGGTTTTTTCGCTTAGCGGTACCCGAAAGATAACGGAGGATGGGGCGGTATTCCAAAGTCATATTGATGGTAGTACTCATTTATTTTCTCCGGAAATTGTAATGGATATCCAGCGCGTAATAGGTGCTGATATTATTATGGCATTTGATGAATGCCCGCCCGGCGGAAGTGAATACACTTATGCAACAAACTCTATGGAGCTTACGCACCGATGGCTTGACCGCTGCCTCGCTCGATTTAAAGAGACTAATGACCTCTATGGCTATACGCAAAATTTATTTCCGATAGTGCAAGGCGGCATACACCATGATCTGAGAAAAAAATCGTGTGAATTTATTTCCGAAAAAGATGCTACAGGTAATGCAATAGGAGGATTGAGCGTGGGGGAATCAACCGATATGATGTATGAAATTTGCAATCTTTGTTGTGATCATTTACCCGCTAAAAAGCCAAGGTACCTGATGGGTGTGGGCACACCCTGGAACATTTTGGAATGCATTTCTCTTGGTGTGGATATGTTCGATTGTGTGATGCCCACGCGTAATGGCCGCAATGCGATGCTGTTTACAAGCAATGGGGTAATTAACATAGATAATAAAAAGTGGGAAAAAGATTTTTCACCTATCGATGACGGGATCGATTGCGAGGTAAGTAACCACTATAGTAAGGCTTACCTTAGGCATCTTGTAAAATCGAAGGAGATACTTGGGTTACAGATTGCGAGTGTGCACAATCTTGCATTTTATCTCGATATTGTTGTTCAGGCAAGGCGGAAAATACAGAATGGAGATTTCCTGAGTTGGAAGAATGAAATCGTATTAAAGTGGCAGCAAAGATTATAATTGTTATTGCTTTTGATCATCTGGCCAACCCCCGCTCCCTATATTATTTTTTACCGGAAGACTGCGCCTTCGCTAAAGTTTTAACTTTCTAAGAACCATTAACTAAGGTCAATTTATGTTTTTTACCGCATCTTTGTGATTATTGTTTAGACAATATTCCAGACCTCTTTTTAGTTTAATCTTATACCTGGTAAATATC
>JBDSPQ010000118.1:0-5314 GCA_039930305.1 Ginsengibacter sp.
TTTTTATTACAAATAGTTTCGATAGAGCTAATTAATTCGCTTAATGGAATACCATGGTGGTTGCCAAGGTTAATGATCTCATAAAGGGAATTCGTATAGGTAATCGATGAAATAATTCCGCTGACAATATCTTCGACAAATGTGTAGTCCCTGCTGGTACTGCCATCGCCAAAGACCGGTATTGGTTTCTCCTGCAGGATTGATTTAAAAAATTTATGAATTGCCAGATCAGGACGTTGTGATGGACCGTACACTGTAAAAAATCTTAGGGCAAGGAAACGGATCCCGTACAGATGGCTGTAAACATGGCCCAGCATTTCGGAAGACAATTTTGAAGCTGCGTAAGGACTGATAGGTAGCAACCGGTCATCTTCTTTCCAGGGCAAATTTTTATTAATACCATACACACTACTCGATGAAGCGAAAATGAATTGCCGGACATTTTGTATTCTCGCAAACTCCAGCATATTTTGGGTACCCTGCACGTTTACTTCATAATAGCTACGGGGATCGTGAATGCTTGGCCTGACACCTGTTTTGGCGGCGAGGTGAATAATGACATCCACCCCGGCAGCCTGTTGCAAGGCAGCATTATCACTAATGTCTCCTTCAATGAAAGTGAAATTAGGATGATTCGTAATCTCTTTTAGATTATTGGCTTTTTGCAACCTGGAATAAAATGGATCAAAGTTATCAATACTGTAAATACGGTATTGATCCAGCGTTAATAATTTTTTAATAAGGTTACTTCCTATAAATCCTGCACCGCCTGTAACTAAAATTCGCTTCATAAAAATTGATGAGGCTGAGTGAAAATGCAGCCGTGAGTTCCTTTGGGAACGTTAGGAATGCGCAAATCCGATTACAAAAAAGGCCGGCAAAAATACCAGCCTTTGTGGAGAATACCGGATTCGAACCGGTGGCCTCTTGCATGCCATGCAAGCGCTCTAGCCAACTGAGCTAATCCCCCTTAAATAAATTTTTTTTTGGCAGGACTGCAAATATATAAAAGAGAAATTTATAACGCAGAAATCTTCATTAGTCGCCCCATATCTCTTCTTTCCCCTGGAGCCAAAGCTTAACAATTCTATTCGAAACAGACTTCGGCCTTTCAAGCGGAAATCCAAGAGCCCTGTCCCAGCAAAGGCTGGCCAATACTCCAAGGGAACGTGACACGCCAAACAACACGGTATAAAATTCATACTCGACCATACCATAGTGAACCAACAAAGCACCACTGTGTGCATCTACATTTGGCCATGGATTTTTTATTTTTCCAAGCGATTGTAAAATGGGCGGAACGGCTTCATATATATTCCAAACTGTTTTGACCAAAGGATCATCGGGCATATGTTTTTTACCAAAAGCCATCTGTGCATCAAATCTCGGATCAGTCTTTCTCAGGACTGCGTGTCCATAACCCGGCACCACTTTGCCATCGGCGAGTGTTTTTTTCACGTATTTAGCTATCTGTGCCTTAGTTGGTAAATCAGTTTTTAACTCTTCACGCATTTCAAAAATCCATTTTATCACTTCCTGGTTGGCAAGCCCGTGGAGTGGACCGGCCAGCCCATTCATGCCTGCTGCAAACGACAAGTATGGATCACTCAACGCGGACCCCACCAAATGAGTAGCATGCGCCGAAACATTTCCGCCTTCGTGATCGCAATGGATGGTCATGTATAAACGCATAAGCTCCCGGAAACTTTCATCTTCAAATCCAAGCATGTGTGCAAAGTTGCCTGCCCAGTCCAGCAATCCATCCGGCTGAATGTGTACACCAAATTTATATTTGCGCCGGTACACATATGCTGCAATTCGCGGAAGCCGCGCAATTAGATCCATGGCATCTTCAAAGGCCGCTGCCCAATAATCTTTTTTATTCATGCCCTCGGCATACTTCTTCGCAAACCGGCTTTCGGTTTGCAAGGCCATAATTCCCACCACAAATTGCGTCATCGGATGAGCCGTAAGCGGCAAAGCCTCGATCGTGGAAAATACATGGCTGGGTACATGGCTGCGCCGCTGCCATACATTACTTATGTGCTGGGCATCTTCATCGGTGGGCAATTCTCCGATCAGCATCAGGTAAAATAATCCTTCCGGGAGTGGCTCGCTGCCACCTTCCGCTTTAGGAAGTTTTTCCTGCAACTCCGGAATAGAATATCCACGGAACCGGATACCGTCTTGTGCATCCAGTAAAGAAGTTTCCGTAACCAGTCCTGTAATGCCACGCATTCCCTGGTAAATTTGGGAAAGCCTCACCTCTCCAACTACTTTATCGCCATGTTTCTGTAAAATTTCCTTTACTTCTGCAGATAATGTATCTGCCTTTGCCTTGAACCGGTCTTGAATTACGCCCATATATCATAAAAATTTAAAAGCTGAATTGCTTTGCACTTTCTCTGGTGTGGTCATAAAGTTAAGGTTACCCCGGAAGCAAAACAAATGAAATATAAAATAGTCTTTTGGAAAAGTTTTTAGAAATGATTACCTGGAATTTCTTTTATAGAGATACCATGCGAGTATTCCAAAAAAGAAATTTGGAAGCCAGGCGGCAACTACCGGGTTAAAATTTCCTTTCATAGAAAATACGGAAGAAAACCTTCCGACAAGAATGTAAAGCACGCAAATAAGTACGCCAATGGCCAGGTGTATTCCGCTGCCCCCACGAATTTTACGGGAAGCAATTGATGCGCCGATAATGGTTAATATGAATACAGATGCCGGGTTCGCATTTCTGTTATGCTTTTCTAATAATAGAGTATTCACATTCTCAGACCCGCGCAGCTTTTCCAGCCGAATATACTCGTTCAGTTCCGGCGTAGTAAGCTTGTCTTTCATATAATCATCCCGCTGCAGATCCCTTGGTTTGAAATTGAAATTCATCTGCATAACCGGCGTTTTTACAATAGATGTTTTTAATCCATTGACGGTCCTTTCTACCACATTTGTAAGTCGCCACTTTCTCGTAGCCGTGTCCCAGGTAATTGCCAGCGCCCTCAGATTATAAACAAGATCTGTATTTTCAAAGCGTTGAATGAAAAAATTATTACCCGTACGGTTGGTGGTGTCATAATAACGCAAGCCCGCATAAGAGAAAGAATCCAGTTTAAAATATTTATTATTTATAGTGGAGGTATTTTGATAAGCCGCGTAGTTAAAGTCGATGTATTTTGAATTGAACGTAGCCCACCGCTGGTTGGCAGGAGGAAGTATATACTGATTGGTCCACCAGAGCAACAATGTAAATAGTAATCCGCCAAAAATGTAAGGATATAAAAATCTCCGGAAACTAACACCGGTACTGAGTATGGCAATTACTTCGGAGCGGTTGGCCATTTTCGACGTAAAAAAAATAACCGAAATGAAAATAAATAATGGAAAGAGCATAGCGTCTATCCGTGGGATAAAACCAAAATAATACTGTTGAATTATAGTGCTCAGGGGAAGACCTGTCTTTGCGAAATCATCAGTTCTTTCACTTAGATCAACAACTACTACCAGGAAGGTAAGAGCTAAAAGGCAGAAGAAAAACGTAACAAAAAACTTCTTAAGGATATACCAATCGATAATCTTCATATGCCGCAGGCAAAAATAGTAAGCATCAAATGTAATTGAAAATTCAAACGCAGGCAGCTGAAGGCTTGTTAAAACAAGTTTCCAGAGGAGGGGTGTAAGATTTTTACTACAGAAATACCCCGCTTATTATTTCTTCTTTCGCACTAAAAAATATGAATCTTTAATAAAATCTGTCAGTTGCTTAACTTTCAAACTGCCATCGATAATAATTGTATTCCAATGCTTTTTATTCATGTGATAGCCGGGCAATATGCACGAGTATTCTTCACGCAAAGCAAGCGCCTTCTCTGGCTCGCATTTTACATTGAACTGCAGGGAATCACTCGCCAATGAGGCCAGCAGAAAGATTTTATTATCTACTTTAAATACAAGTGTATCTTCCCCGAAAGGAAAAGATTCAGTTGCATCGTCCAGGGAAAGCGCATAATCTCTGATTTCTTCAATATTCATAATAACCAGTAAAAATAAAAAAAATCATGCTTTTCTGTTCGGATCAATCAATGCAAGGCATTTCAGCAAGCTTTGCTGCCATGATGGTATTTTCAAATGCAGGAGTGTTTTAATTTTAGTAGTATCCAATACAGAATACATTGGTCGCTTTGCGGGAGTTTGGTATTGAGCGGTCGTCACCGGTTTTATTTCACACTCAATTCCGGAAATTGTGGTGATGGCTATCGCAAAATCAAACCAACTGGTAATGCCTTCATCGCAATAATTAAAAATGCCCTGAAACTGTTCATCATTTTCTGAGGATATAATAAAATTCATAATAGCCCCTGCAATATTGCGCGCATAAGTGGGACAACCAAACTGGTCGTTAATAACGTTTAATGTTTGTTTTTCACGCGAAAGCCGTAGAATTGTTTTTACAAAATTATTTCCGAAGGAAGAGTACACCCAGGAGGTCCGGATTATTAAAGCAGATGGATTTTTATTTAACAGCAATTCTTCTCCACGGAGTTTGGACCAACCATATACATTGAGCGGTGCAACCGCATCTTGTTCTTTTAACGCGATATGCCGGCTTCCATCGTAAACGTAATCGGTAGAAATATGAATAAGCTTTGCCTGGTGATCCCGACAAAAGGATGCCAGCCGGGCCGGCGCCTCAGCATTTATTAAAAAAGCTTCCTCCCGGTTTTCCTCTGCTTTGTCTACAGCTGTATAGGCTGCGCAGTTAATGCAATAATGAATTTGCTGCCTCTCAAAAAAATCATTGATCGCTTCAGCATTTTCCAGCGGAAAATCCACCCTCGTCGTAAATAAAAAATTAAAGTCAGGAAAGTCTCCGGCAATCTGTCTCAGCTCGCTACCTAACTGGCCATTTGCACCGGTAACTAAAATATTTTTTTTAAAAAAAAGCGGCAGAATTATGTCATCTTTTTCAATCATCGAAGAAAAAATTAAGTTGGCTTGCCGATAAAACAGGGTACATGCCGTCCTTTTGTGAAATCACTTCTTTGCCTTTTGGGATCTGCCAATCAATAAGCAAAGACTCATCATTCCATGCTATCCCGCCTTCACTTTCTTTGTTATAAAATTCGTCACATTTATAAAACACTTCAGCGGTATCACTAATCACGGAATATCCGTGAGCAAAGCCTGTCGGAATCAATAACTGCTTTTTATTTTGAGCTGATAATTCAATCGTGTACGCCTTACCGAAAGTGGGGGAATTTTTTCGGATATCCACCGCAACATCGATAACACTTCCCTGTAACACACGAATTAG
>JBDSPQ010000119.1:0-3308 GCA_039930305.1 Ginsengibacter sp.
TCGCAGGGGCCGATGGATGTGCTGGATCATAGTTGTAGTAAAATGGGGTTTGGCGGGAAGATGTGTATTGATGGTACTTTTAAATATGAAGATGAGATAGACGAGAATTTTCTTTCTTCTGCTCCAATCTTTTCTTCTGAAACTTCATTTATTCTTAAAGACACATTCCAGGAAATTAAAAAAATTAATTTCTCGTTAATTGAAAAAGAAATTCCTGTTTTAATTATTTCTATTGAAAAGAATAAAAAAAGTCATGTGAAAGAATTGCACGAATCTATTTTGGAGCTGCAGGAACTGGAAGGAATAAAAATGATTTTGTATGTGGAGCATACTGTTGATGCGCATGATCTTACTGTTTCTTTGTGGCGCTTTTGTAATAATCTCGATCCCCGGCGCGATCATTTTATTATAAAGAAGCCTTCCCGAAGCGACCCCGCAAAATACAACGCCTGCATAGGGTTTGACGGCACCATCAAAACAAAAGAATTGGATGAATTTTACCGCGACTGGCCTAATATCATTGTAGCTGATGATGAGACTATTTCCTCAGTAGATGCCAAATGGAACTCTCTTGCAATAGGTGCGTTTATTCCTTCGCCTTCACTTAAGTTCAAAGACCAGATGTATGGGGAAGAAGCAGTAGCGAACACAGCCGGTAATATTTTGGAATAGAAAACCTAATAAAAAAGGCCGCTAAAACGGCCCTTTAATACTGTTATTATAACACTTCTTCTTAAATATCTGTCGCTTCTCCATAAGCCACCGCAGTAGCCTCTTTCAAAGCCTCACTCATGGTTGGATGCGGGTGTATAGCATTTAATATTTCATGCGCTGTCGTCTCCAATTTGCGGGCCGTCACTACCTCGGCAATCATTTCCGTCACATTATTACCAATCATATGTGCTCCGAGAAATTCACCATACTTGGCATCGTAGATTACTTTTACAAACCCTTCCATTGCACCCGAGGCGCTGGCTTTTCCACTTGCCATGAATGGAAACTTGCCCACTTTAAGTTCATAACCCGCATCCTTAGCCGCTTTTTCTGTATAGCCTACTGAAGCAATTTCAGGAGAGCAATAGGTGCAGCCCGGCACATTGTTGTAGTCAATCGCATCAGGCTTGTGTCCTGCCAAATGTTCTGCTGCATTGATGCCTTCTTTCGTGGCCTTATGCGCCAGTGCCTGCCCTGGTGTGCAATCGCCAATCGCATATATGCCCGGAACATTGGTCAGTTGATTGGCGTCCACCACTATTTTCCCTTTTTCCATTTTTACGCCTAAAGCTTCCAGGCCTACATTTTCAATGTTTGCAATAATGCCCACTGCACTTAATAAGATATCAGCTTCGAGGGTTTGCTCGCCGTCCGGCGTTTTAATTTTTGCCTTCACGCCATCACCAGAAGTATCGACCTGCACCACTTCGCTGTTCACCATTATGGTAATGCCCTGCTTCTTAAAATTCTTGTCAAGCTCTTTTGAAATTTCTTCATCTTCTACAGGAACTATCCTTGGGAGAAACTCGACGATAGTCACTTTCGTACCCATGCTGTTATAGAAGTAGGCGAATTCCGTACCGATGGCGCCAGATCCTACAACGATCATCGATTTAGGCTGCGAAGGCAATACCATTGCATCCCTGTAGCCTACAATTTTTTTTCCGTCAATCTTTAAAGCAGGCAATTCGCGTGATCTTGCCCCGGTGGCAATTACAATATTTTTGGCTTCCAACACTTGTTTTTTATTATCAGCGCCGGTTACTTCGAGTTTGCCGGGTGCGATAATCTTCCCATTGCCCATCACCACATCAATCTTATTTTTTTTCATAAGAAACGTAACACCTTTGTTCATTTTATCGGCAACACCACGGCTTCTCTTGATAATATTTCCAAAATTTTGTTTTGGATCGCTTACTTCAATGCCATAGTCCGCTGCATGCTTGGCATACTCAAATACCTGCGCACTTTTCAGCAGTGCTTTTGTGGGAATGCAACCCCAGTTAAGGCAAATGCCGCCAAGACTTTCACGCTCAACAATCGCTACTTTCTTACCCAATTGGGAAGCCCTGATTGCAGCTGGATATCCACCAGGTCCGCTACCTAATACTATTAAATCATATGCCATATTTACAAAATTTTAATTGTCGAAAAAGCGTTGCGAAATTACTCTGAAATAGGCAAAGCGCAAAAACCCGGTTTAGTCAATCTATGGGTGTTTTCGTTGAAAATAAAAAAGCTAATTGATGAAATCAAATGCCGATATCTTAAAACAGGCACGAGTGATCAAGATGTTCAGAGTTTTAAAAGTTCCGGGGAATTTTCTTTTTCATCAAGTGTTTTTAGCGTATGGATGCTTAAATTAAATTCAAAACCTATCAGCACAGCTAATGAGTTTATAAAAATCATGATCATCAGAACCATTATGCTACCGATGGAACCATACAAAAGGTTATAACGACCGAAATTACCTACGAAAGCAGAAAATCCAAATGTGGCAAGAATACTCAGGAAGGTAGCGACGATCGCTCCCGGGGATACAAGTTTCCACCGTTTGGTGGTGGAAGGCGCATATTTAAAAATGAGTGCATAGCTATAAAAAATTAAGCCGATGATCAATATCCATTTTCCAAATAATATAATGTCCCGCACCGTTTGATCTTTAATTCCTAAAAAATTCAGAATATTATTTTGCATCAGCAACAAACTCAAAACGAACAACAGGAGACCGAAGAGCCGCATAGTTAACTTAATCGCCAGCCATCTCTTTCGGAGCCCTTTTATTTTTTTGAATCCCACATAATCTTTGTTAAATGATCTCATAAGTCCTATCACTGCGTTGGACGCAAAGAAGAGGGAGAGTAGAAAGGAAAATGAGATAAGGCCGATTTTGGTGCCGTTGATAATTTGATCTACAAACTCGATTACTCCTTTGTTATAATTATGCGCAGGTATGATATCGGTGATCAGGCTGTGAAGCTGCAGCCTTAGCGTGCGGCGGGAGATGAAAGGAAGATTAGGAATAAGTGTAAAAAGGAAAAGGCAAGTCGGCGGCACAGACATGATGAAGTTGTAGGAAATGGCGGCGGCACGCTCGGTTAAGTTGGGCACGCTAAACCCCTTACCAAAATACTTGAGTACTTTATACAAAGAAAACCCCTGCAAGCCCGGCAACATCCAACGTTTGCTTTTTTCTGCCAGATCTTTTACGGGATGAAAATTTGAAAACATGCCTGTCAGTTTTATCAATCTCTTGTTAGCGCCGATCGTTTGAAATATGCAAAGTGCTACTGATCCATTATTTGTTTGACTGC
>JBDSPQ010000120.1:0-3628 GCA_039930305.1 Ginsengibacter sp.
TAATAAAGGAGAAACAGAGAGTAATGTTTTAATTCGGCCTGCCTTGCTAAGCGTTTTATGCATTCTTACATTTGTTGGCAGCAGTTGGACCATCGGAACCAATGCGTGGATATATAACACGGCAGAAAAAATGGTACACATGATAGCAATGTCAGAAGGAAATGTTCGCGTAGATAGTCTCACTGCGAGGGAAGTTGCCATGGCTAAAATAGGTAGAATTAAACGAAGAGAATTTGGCGAAAGGATGATGAAAAATGTTACTTCGATGATGACAGAAGAGCGCATTCGGCAAAACGCCTCCGGTAATATCGTATCAGGGGTTTTTACGCTTATTGGAGCGTTGTTAATGTGGCGATTGAAATTGATTGGCTTTACAGTGTACATTTTGGGTGTTTTGATATCTATTGTCGCACCTTTTTTCATTTACGGGGCCAACTTTATGGGGGCTGGCGTTTCAGTTTTTACCGGATTAGTTGGTTTGGCCTTCATCGCATTATATTCATTAAATATCAAATCACTGTTACATAGAGGTAAATTCGACACCTAATTTTAAAAGATATTTAGAAAACGTAGGGAATCGGTAAATCAATTATTAAAATATAATTATTACCTTCGCAGCCAATTATAAAATTTATTCGAAAAAAATGTCTTATTTAACAGCTGAAAAAAAGGCGAAAACTTTCGCCGAATTTGGTGGTAAAGAAGAAAATACCGGTTCTATTGAAGCTCAGGTTGCTTTACTCACAGAAAACATCAATCACATCTCTGGTCATCTGAAAACTAATAAAAAGGATTTCAGTACACAAAGGGGTCTTATGCAGATGGTCGGAAAAAGGAAGAGTCTTCTCACTTATCTCAGCAAGCATAATCTTACTGGTTATCGGGCTTTAATTGAAAAGTTAGGGCTTCGTAAATAATTACATTTTTAATGATATTGTTAGCTATTCCCAACTGCACATTACGGTTGGGAATACTTTTTTTAATATAAATCTGAACACTTTAATATGATTCCAAATCCCATTTCCGTAACCTTTGATATTGGCGAGGGCCGTTTGGTTACCATTGAAACCGGCAAACTTGCCCGCCAGGCAGATGGAGCCGTTACGGTCAAATTAGGCGATTGCGTAATTTTAGCAACCGTAGTTGCCAACAAGGAGCCAAAGGACGGGCAGTCATTTTTCCCACTAATCGTTGATTACCAGGAAAAATTTGCGTCAGCCGGCCGTATACCGGGTTCATTCTTTAAGCGGGAAGCCAGGTTGAATGATTATGAAGTTCTAACGTCCAGGTTAATTGACCGCGCCCTCAGGCCATTGTTTCCCGAAGATTATTTATGTGATGTGCAGGTTTTGGTTTCGCTTATATCCAGCGACCCGGAGATCATGCCTGATGCTATGGCTTGCCTCGCAGCATCTGCTGCTCTTGCTGTTTCTGATATTCCCATCCAGGAAATCATCTCAGAAGTGCGTATTGGTAAAGTGGATGGGCAGCTGATAGTGAATCCCACCAGATCTCAACTTGCTGAATCTGAACTTGAATTTATTATCGCCGCTACTGACCGGAACATCATGATGGTGGAAGGAAAGGGGAAAGAGTGCCAGGAAGATGACCTTATTGCAGCAATAGAATTGGCACACACAGCTATAAAATTACAAGTGAAGGCGCAGGAAGAACTCCGCTTAAAGTGCAGTGCGAAGGAAAAGAGGGATTATACAAAGCCATACAGAAATGAAGAGTTGAATGAAAAAATTACCGCTTTTGCGTCAGGTAAGTTACATGCCATTGCATCTTCTGTCTCTGCAAAACACGAACGTTCGGACGCTTTTGCAAATCTTGCTAAGGAAATCGAAGAATTTCTCGGCGCAGACCTCCCAGATGCAGATAAACCTTTGATTAAACATTATTTTGGAGAATTGCAGTACCACGTGGTTCGGGATATGGTATTGAATGATCAGAAGCGCCTGGATGGCAGGGGCGTGGAAGATATCAGGCCGTTAACAATGGAGGTGGACTACTTACCATCACCACACGGATCTGCATTATTTACCCGTGGCGAAACCCAGTCATTGACTACTGTTACATTGGGTACTCCGCTTGATGAATTATTAGTGGAAAGTGCTGCAACAAGCGATTACTCAAAATTTATTTTACATTACAATTTTCCGCCGTTTTCCACTGGCGAAGTGAAAATGATGCGCGGTGTTGGCCGTCGGGAAGTAGGACATGGAAATCTTGCCATGCGTTCCCTGCGGGAAATAATGCCAGGCACTGAATATCCGTATACTGTAAGGATTGTGAGCGATATATTGGAAAGTAACGGTTCTTCGTCTATGGCTACAGTATGTGCCGGGTCTCTTGCATTGATGGACGCAGGCGTGCCGTTTAAAAAGCACGTAAGTGGTATCGCTATGGGATTAATAATGAAAGGCGATAAGTACGCAGTACTATCCGATATACTCGGTGATGAAGACCATCTCGGTGATATGGATTTTAAAGTGACCGGTACACGTGAAGGAATTTGTGGTGTGCAGATGGATATTAAAGTAGATGGGCTAAGTATGGATATCATGCGCAAGGCTCTCGATCAGGCCAAAAGGGGGAGACTCCACATACTGGACGCGATGTATCAATGTATGCCCGAGCACAGGAGCGATGTGAAACCGCATGCGCCTCGTATGGTGAAGCTTATTATTGATTCGGAATTCATAGGCGCCGTAATAGGGCCAGGAGGTAAGATCATACAGGAAATTCAAAAGACGACCGGGGCTACTATTAATATTTCTGAAGTTGGAAAAACCGGCGAAGTAAGTATTTTCTCAGCTGATAAAACAAGCCTCGATCAGGCTGTTGCCTGGATTAACAGTATTGTTGCCGTACCCGAAGTAGGTGATGTGTATGAAGGAACTGTAAAAGGAATAAAAGAATTTGGTGCCTTTATTGAATTTTTGCCCGGAAAACAAGGGTTGCTGCATATTTCAGAAATAATGTGGAAGAGGCTGGAGACTATGGAGGGTGTTTTAAATGAAGGTGATAAAGTGAAAGTGAAATTAATAGGAGTTGATCCTAAGACCGGGAAATTCAAGCTAAGCCGGAAAGCTTTGATACCAAAGCCTGAGCCAGCAAATGCAGGCACGCCCCAAAACAGGCCGGATAGAAATTAATATTATTACCCAATTAAATATAAGCTTGCAGCCATGCAGGCTTTTTTTATGGAAAAATATTTACAGGTACATATTATCACTAAATCTCCTGAGCGGGTTGATATCATTACGGCAGAATTAGGTGATGGTGATTTCTACGCCTTTGAGGAAATAGAAAATGGGCTAATTGCTTATATAAAGTCAGAAGATTTTAATGGGGAAATGTTAACAAGATGCCTGCTCAATGATGAAGTATATACCGCGAAACCTATTGAAAATAAAAATTGGAATGAGGATTGGGAAACTTCATTTCAGCCCGTGGAGGTGGATTCTTTTGCAGGTATTCGGGCCCACTTTCATGGTCCGCTAAAGGAAGTAAAAAATGAGATAGTAATTACTCCAAAAATGAGTTTTGGTACCGGCCATCATGCTACTACTTATCTCATGGTCAAAGCCATGGAAACTCTTCCTTTTAGAAACGCGTCGGT
>JBDSPQ010000121.1:0-7304 GCA_039930305.1 Ginsengibacter sp.
AATTTTATGAGAAAATTCCTAAGGACAGCCTCACTTATTATGAATCAGAAATGGAGATCGGTCAAATAGTTGTTTACCCAAAGGCGGGCCGTGACCTGGAATCCTATGCGATAGATCAGCTTAAGGAATATAAAAAAGATGTAGAAGATGGTTCTAAAAAATTCGAAGTGCTTGCATCATTGTACACTGATGACCCGGGAAGTAAAGAAACCGGAGGCAGATATGAGATTAATAGGAATGAAAAGCAATGGGATCCCATATTTCTTGCAAAAGCTTTTAGCCTGAAAGATGGACAGGTGTCCAGTGTTTTCAAGACAAGATTTGGATACCACGTTATTCAAATGGTAAGTAAAAATGGTGATGATGCTGTGATAAGGCATATTTTAAAAATTCCTCAGGTTAGCTCGATCGAGGTAACCCAGGCGAAGGAAAAGCTGGACTCTTTAAGAACCAGGCTTGTTGCAGGCGAATTGCAGTTTGGAGAAGCTGTTTCAAAATATAGTGAGGATGAGAGCAGCAAGTTTACAGGTGGGCGTATTCCCGCGAGGGATGGTGGATCCTTCGTAAATATTGATCAACTGGATAAAGACCTTGTATTGATGTTAAAAGATTTGAAAGTAGGTGAGTATTCTGCACCCGCTGACTTTACAGATGAGCGTGGTAAAAAGGCAATAAGAATTGTGCAGATTATTTCCAAAACAGAACCGCATCGGCAAAATCTGAAAGATGATTATGACAAGGTTGCCCAAAGCGCACTGGAAGAAAAGAAGAACTACGTTTTGGAACAATGGTTTGACGCTAAGATTCCGTCATTTTATGTCAAGATAGCAGAGGAATACAAAGCCTGCCCCGAAATGGAAAAATGGTCCGGGAATAACACTGTGCAGAATTAATTCATTCCGAAATAGTGGTTGATTTTTTTTATTAACAGGATGGTTAATGTTTGTCTAACTTAACCACGCCTCTCTTACATTGTTTTGAAACCTATTTTATAATTAGCTTAATTTTGCTCTTCATCTCAATAAATGAGCGACGAAATAAAACATGAATGCGGCCTTGCATTCATGCGATTACGCAAACCTTTTTCCTATTACCGGCAAAAATACGGCACTGTTCTTTACGGGCTAAATAAGCTATACCTTTTGATGGAAAAGCAGCACAATCGTGGGCAAGATGGTGCTGGCATTGCATCGATCAAGTTAAACACTGAGCCGGGTTACCCTTTTCTGCACCGTATCAGGAGTACGGCCAACCAGGCAATTGCAGATATATTTTCCCAGATAGAAAATCAGATCCAGGAAATTGAAAAATATCATCCTGAGATACAGCAGCATGCAGGGTTAATGAAAGGGCATATTGATTTCCTCGGTGAATTACTTTTGGGACATTTGCGTTACGGAACGCAGGGCAAAAACAATGTGCAATTTTGTCATCCTTTCATTAAACGGAATACTATACCTGCACGCAATCTCGCTTTAGCAGGCAACTTCAATCTCGTGAATAAGGATGAATTGTTTTCCTTAATCAATAGCCATCCTGATGAATTAGATAGGCAAAGCGATCTTGGCGCTATGATGGATGTTATTTACCATTTTTTAGTTCAGTCAGATGAAGTGTCGCCAGGCAAACTTGATATTGCACAGGTTCTAAAAAAATCCGTTTCTCTTTTTGACGGTGGTTTTACGTTCGGTGGCATCACAGGGTGTGGACATGGATTTGTTGTAAGGGATAAAAATGGGATCAGGCCGTGCTATTATTATGTGGATGACGAAGTCATTATCGCGACCAGTGAACGCGCTGCTATTCGCACAGCATTTAATGTAGATGAAAATGAAGTGAAAGAATTGATGCCGGGGAATGCCCTGATTGCCGATCCAAACGGCAATTATTCAGTACAGGAAATTCTTGAACCAGGGGAAAGAAAGGCATGCAGTTTCGAGAGAATATATTTTTCGAGGGGAAATGATGAGAAAATTTACAGAGAGCGGATCGCACTTGGATATCATTTGAGTGAAAGAGTTTTAAAGGCAGTAGACTACGATCTTAAAAATACTATTTTTTCTTTCATCCCTAATACGGCGGAAACGGCATTTTACGGAATGCTGAAGGGTGCGGAAGATTATTTAAATAAAATTAAAATAGAGAGAATTTCCAGTTGGAATAAAGATTTTGATGAAGCCAAGCTCGCAGAGATGATCAATCGGAAAGTGCGGATGGAGAAAATTGCAATTAAAGATGTTAAGCTGAGGACATTTATTTCGGCCGATACCGGTAGAAATGAGATGGTACAGCATGTGTATGACATTACATATGGCACTGTCAACAAAAATGTAGATACACTGGTAGTAATAGATGATTCAATCGTTCGGGGTACCACCCTTAGAGAAAGTATTGTAAGGATGTTGGCAAGACTCGAGCCTAAAAAAATTATTGTTGTTTCCTCGGCACCGCAAATTCGCTATCCGGATTGTTATGGAATTGACATGAGTAAGCTGGGCGAGTTTGTCGCCTTCAAGGCTGCCATGGCTTTATTAAAAGAAAGAGACATGCTTCAATTACTGGATTGTCTTGTAGAGAAATGCAACGATCTGCGCAGAAATAATAAATTACACACGGAAAACGTAGTAAGGGAAATTTATAAGCCCTTTAGCCTGGATGAAATATCTGCAAAGATTGCGCAGCTCATAACGCCCGATGAAATAACTGTACCTGTAGACGTAATTTATCAGACAATCGAGGATTTGCATGACAGTTGTCCGACTAATCTTGGTGATTGGTATTTTACCGGGAATTATCCAACTCCAGGTGGTAACCGGGTGGTAAATAAAGCTTTCATGAACTATGTGGAAGGTAAAAATGTAAGAGGGTATTAATCTATTTTTTATGAAAACAATTTTACTCATCCGCCACGCCAAAAGCAGTTGGGACAATGCGTTGCTTTCTGATTTTGAACGGCCTTTAAATGAACGCGGAAGTAAGGACGCGCCTATAATGGCGAAGAGATTAAGAGAAAATAAAATCAAGATTGACCGTTTTGTTTCCAGCCCTGCAAAGCGTGCAAAAAAAACTGCTCAGATTTTTATGGAAGTTTACGATCAAAGTAAGAAGAACTTACTGCTGATACCCTCACTTTACGAAGCATCTATTAAGAATTTTGAATGGGCAATTGAAAACTTTGATGACAAGGACGATCATGTAGCGCTATTTTCTCACAACCCTGGTATCACTGATTTTGTGAATACCCTTACCAGTGAGCATGTATATAATATGCCAACCTGCGGTGTCTTTAGTGTGAGCATTGATTCCGATAAATGGATCGACTTCCGTGCCGTAAAAAAAGAGCTTCTTTTTTTTGATTATCCCAAAAAAGATTTGTGAATTGACCTGAAAATTTGACTTGTTAAGTAAGCCCTGGTTCTATTAATGAATCATTCTCAGATGAAGAATGTAGCAGCATTGGATTCGATATAATGTTTTCGATAAAAGCAGATAAGGTTTTTTTATAAATTTCGAGGTCGTAATCCGGCAGCACGGCACCAAATTTTTTGCTGTCCAGAAGTGAGTTTTGCAGATCAAAATCTTGCTGTGCCACTGAAAAGAAATATTTTTTCCCCATAAGATACTCCGCCAGGTATTCCTGCTCTTTTTGTCCCGGGGTTGGTACCAGTATCGCCTGCTTTTTTATTTTAACCAGGTCCATAATAGTAGAATATCCACTTCGGCAAATGATCATTGCTGACTGGCAAAAAGCTACATTCAATTCTTTTGACGGCAAATGATTTACAATTTCAATTGATGGGTTTTCTGATAAAATTTCGGGATAATTTCCCGGAAGTCCCCGCACAACTAACACGCGTTTTTCAAAATGCGTCAATTGTTTTAGAACAAGGTTTTCAAATATGGTGCGCTGGGGCTCAGGCCCGGAAATAGAAATTAGCAGGCTGTATTTTATCTCCGTTTTATATGAAGGTTTAAATCTTGAAAGTGCACCAATATATTCCATACTTGGGAATACTTTATTTGCATGTGATAACTCCCCTGCTAATCCATTTGATTCGAAATCAGGAACCCAGCAATGAGTATATTTATTGATATAGTTTTGGTGAAATTTTTGAGCAAACCAGTCTGTAAATTTTCTACCGGTCATTATGCGAAGTTGGTGTGTCATATAAACACACGGAATATTATGATAATACAACCCAAACCTGTTGTCAGAGATTATTGAATCTGGTTGATATTCCCGAACGAACTTGGTAAGCCATTTTTTTTCCCTACGGATAAGGTATAATATTTTTGGCAGCTGTGTAGCGAGTTTGAGAGCCAGGTATTTTTTATGGTGACTGTAGCGAATTTTGTAACCAAAAAGCCGTAAAATTACGGTATTGGGAAACTCTTTTTTTAGCAGATCATATGTAGGTCCATCTGCTGCTAAAAATACATCAGCACCTTGATTTTCCAACTCCCTAATTATTGGTATGCAACGTGTTGCATGTCCTAATCCCCAGTCCAGTGGCGCGACTAATATTCGTGGTTTTCTAATGATGAAGTTAAATTTCTTATCAGTTGTCAAATCATTGCAATAATAGTTAATGAAAATAGTTTAATTTAGGTAATCTATTTTATGAAATACATTTACAAAATCCTCCTGCTTGTATTGATAGTCGCATCGGTTTTTGCAATTAGTTGTTCAGCTTCTAAAAAAAGTAACTGCGGATGCCCTAACAAGAAAGGTATGGTGGGTTATTAAAACAATTTAACCAAATATCCAGCATGAACAAATTTAACCGGGATCTCTTGGTGTTGTTCAAAGAAGAATTAATGAACCCCCAGGCGATAGAACACGAAGTGGAAATGCTCCACGAATTATTGTATTGTGTCGAAAAGATAAGTAACCTTGTTGTTGCACATGAAGTGATAAATCTTAATAAATACAAAATTTATTCTGATGAAAAGCACGTGCGTGAAACACTGAAACAAAATGAATTAAAACCCTTTATTTTTCTTAATAATATGAACTAGAAGAAATTTAGACAATCGTCCATGTTTCTCTTCCCTTCATCAATTTATCCAGGTCACCATTTCCTTTCATAGCTATGGCCTCTTCAATTTGTAATGCCATTATGTCCTCGTAACAGGCTCTTTCTTTTGCGTAAAACACACCAAAGGGTCTTGGCAGGTGATTTTCATTCAGCGGGTTGGCAAACATCCTGGTTAGGAGTTGGGCTTTATTGAAATCATTTTCATCATGTATCCACAGATCATTTAAAGATGTTTCCCCATTAAGCTCTGTAGCTACGGGATTTAATCCGTCTAGTTTTATCCCTTTATTCTTTTCCGTGCCAAAAACTAAAGGCATCTTATTTTCTAAAAATAATGCTTGTTCCGGCTTAGATTTTTTTTCCGTGAAAATTTCGAAAGCTCCGTCGTTGAAAATATTGCAATTCTGATATATTTCTAAAAAGGAGCTTCCCTTATGTTCCTGCGCCCTCAGGATCATCGATTGCAAGTGTTTGGGGTCACGATCCATGCTTCTCGCAACGAAAGAAGCATCTGCTCCAAGCGCCAGTGCCGCAGGATTAAATGGATGGTCTATGCTGCCAGCCGGGGTACTCTTGGTTACTTTTTTTTGCTCGCTCGTAGGGGAGTATTGGCCTTTGGTAAGTCCGTAAATCTCATTATTAAACAAGAGGAGATTCACGTCAAAATTTCTTCTTAACAGGTGAATGGTGTGATTACCTCCGATGCTCAGGCAATCACCGTCGCCGGTAACGATCCAAACACTTAACTCAGGTCTGCTGGCCTTCAATCCCGCCGCAACAGCGGTAGCTCTGCCGTGAATACTATGCATGCCGTAAGTATTCATGTAATAAGGAAAACGGCTGCTGCAGCCAATCCCCGAAATAATGACAATTTTTTCTTTCGGTATACCCAGGGTAGGCATTACTTTTTGTACTTGGGCCAGAATGGAATAATCCCCACAACCCGGACACCACCTCACTTCCTGGTCCGTTGCAAAATCTTTAGCGCTTAAACTTACGGCAGCGCTTTCGGTTTCAATCATCTTTGTTATTTAAATATCAAAGTTAGCGTATACTTCAATATATGAACGTTTAATAAAATAAAAGGAAAGGTAAAGTTGGCCGGCTTTTAACAGGCGTTACGACAAATTATCTTGTAAACCTTCCCAGTATTCTGCAGCCCGCCTGGTGTGAGGTATTACGATAGTACCTCCGACAATATTTGCAACAGAAAAAATCTCATAGATTTCCTCCGTTGTTACGCCCAAATCTTTTGATTTGCCCAGGTGACACTTTATACAGTCATCGCAGCGCAATACCATACTCGACACAAGACCAAGCATCTCTTTTGTTTTTTTATTTAGCGCGCCATCATCATAAGTATTTGTATCAAGATTCCAAAGGCGCTTCATTACCTTATTGTTTTTACTAAGGATTACTTCATTCATTTTCTCCCTGTATTCATTAAATTCTTTTACTAATGCAGACATATTTTCGGTTTTAAGTAAATTATTCGAAGATAGAAGCAATCAGCTACTCAGCATCAATTTTAGTATTTTTACTCACTTAAATATAGTTATGACTGAAAAATATGATTTTGGAATGGTTGGACTTGGTGTAATGGGGAGCAACCTTTTATTGAATATGGCTGATCATGATTTTGCGGTGATTGGTTATGACAAAAACCCTGACAAGACGAGCTTATTGGAATCCTCAGCACAGCCAAACACTGTTGTAAAAGGTGTGAATGCTTTACAGGAAATGATAGCCCTTTTAAAAAGACCGAGGAAGATCATGATGTTGGTGCCTGCGGGAATTATCGTAGATACGGTAATAAGCGAGCTTGAACCATTGCTGGAAAAAGGAGACATAGTGATCGATGGTGGCAATTCACATTATACGGATACATTACGTCGCATAGAAAAGATGAAAGAGAAAGGCTTTCATTTTATTGGAATTGGAATATCAGGAGGCGAAGAAGGAGCCAGGAAAGGACCAAGTATTATGCCTGGTGGGGATGAGGAGGCATATCGGGAGCTTGCTCCCCTTCTGAAAGCAGTTGCGGCAAGGGTGGATGGTGAGCCATGTGTTGGTTATCTGGGGAAAGATGCTGCGGGGCATTATGTAAAAATGGTGCATAACGGGATAGAGTATGCGATCATGCAACTGATTAGTGAGTGCTATGATTTATTACATAACGGATTAGGATACACGATGGAAGAACTACATCGCGTTTTTGATGATTGGAACAGGGGAGAGATGAAATCGTTTTTGCTTGAAATTTCT
>JBDSPQ010000122.1:0-3181 GCA_039930305.1 Ginsengibacter sp.
TGGCGTACTCAACACTGATAAGATGCCGTACTTTGCCAGTTCCTTTGCAATCAACCTCTTCTCAAAGGCAAATTTTTCCGCGACGGTTTTGATATAAACTTCCTCTATATCTGTGCTTTTGCGTTCGATCAGCTTATTTAGCTCAGTATTTTCAAAAAAAACAACCAACAGCAAATGATGATTGGCCATAGCACGTAAATATTCCAGCTGCCGGTTTAGGCCTGAAAGGGATTCAAAATTAGTAAACAGGATCACCAGGCTTCTGTGCCGTATCCTATTCCTGATTTCCATGTACAACATCTCAAAATCACTTTCCAAAAAACCAGTCTTTTGATTATATAAAGTTTGCAAAATATTATTTCGCTGGATGGGCTTTCTATCTGCTGCCAACACCGAACCAATGACATTGGAAAATGTAATCAGCCCTACCCTGTCCTGTTTTTTCAGGCAAACATTACTGAGTACAAGGCAGCTGTTGATTGCATGATCCAGCAAGGTAAGCCCTGCAAAAGGCATTTTCATAAGGCGTCCCTTGTCAATAATGCAGTAAACCTGCTGTGATCTTTCCTCCATAAAATTATTGATCATGAGGTTACCCTTCCTGGCACTGGCCTTCCAGTTTAGCGTGCGCACATCATCACCACCTACATATTCGCGGATCTGTTCAAACTCCATGCTCTGCCCGATCCTCCGGAGGCGTGCTGAGCCGGCTTCGCGCTGCAGAACCGTTCCCGACAGCAATTCATATTTATGCAACTGGAGGAAGGAGGGATATACAGGAATCGTTTCTTCGGCCTCAACTGAAAACCTCCGCACTACGATCCCGACCGGCCCTGCTGCAAATAAATGGATGTTACCAAAATGGTATGCTCCCCTTTCAACAGGACGCACGGTGTAAATCATTCTTTTTGATGAGCGGGATTTTAAATACACTTTGTGGTGCTGGCTCCTTAGCTGAAACTGTACGGGCAATTCATCTATAACGGTAAGGTGTAGGTGAAAATGGAATTTATTCCTGGTAATAATCTCCACCCTATTTTCATCGCCATTACTAAGCCGGCCGGTAGTGATTCTTTGGCCTACCACTTTTCCTTTTGTAAAAAATAAAAATGAATAATCTATAGCTGTCAACATTATAAAAAATAAAAAGCAGGATAATGCCACTGCTTCAAGTGCGGGTACATAAAAGGCGGCAATGAACAATACTACGCATGCTGCCAGTCCCATATAAAAACGGGAAGAGACAAACAGGTCCCAGATATATTTTTTTAAAATGCTCAACGCGTCGTTTTTAACCATTTCCTACCGCGGAACTTCAATTGAAGCAATAATATTTCGTATAAGTTCATCCGGTGAAATGCCTTCCATTTCTTTCTCCGGAGTCAAAATGATCCGGTGGCGCATAACCGGCAATGCCATCTCGATGATATCTTCCGGCTTCACAAAATCCCTGCCCCTGATGGCAGCATTGGCTTTAGCAGATTTAAGAATGGCCAGTGATGCCCGTGGGGAAGCTCCCAGAAAAAGAGAGGAATTGTTCCTCGTCTCATTTACGATCCGGGCTATAAATTCAATTTGTTTCGGATCGATCATTACTTCGTGTACGAGACGACGATAGCTGGCGAGGTCGGCGCGGCCAAGCAATTTGTTTACATCTTTCAATAAAGTGTTTTGCGGGAGATTCTGCTGGTTCAGCAATATCTGCACTTCTTCTTCTACTGAAGGATATTTTACTTCTATTTTAAATAGAAAACGGTCAAGTTGTGCTTCCGGCAACCGGTAAGTTCCTTCCTGCTCTATGGGATTTTGCGTGGCCAAAACCATAAAAGGAAAATCCATCGCGTGACTCGTGCCATCAATTGTCACCTGCCGTTCTTCCATTACTTCAAAAAGCGCTGACTGTGTTTTTGCCGGCGCCCGGTTGATCTCATCAATCAGGATAATGTTGGAAAAAATTGGCCCTTTTTTAAACTGGAATTCTGCTTCGCGTGGATTGAAAACCGAGGTACCTAAAACATCGCTGGGCATCAGGTCTGGTGTAAACTGGATGCGTGAAAAATCTGCGTCGATTATCCGGGCGATCAACTTCGCCGTTAACGTCTTAGCCACTCCCGGCACTCCTTCGATTAATATATGTCCGTCGCAAAGCAATCCTATCAGCAGCATATCTACCATCGCCACCTGCCCAACAATTACCTTACTGATTTCATTCCTGATCGCCGCGACTGAATTGTGCAAAGGGCCTAGTTCAATTCTTTGTTCATAAAGCTTTTCTTCCATTAAATGATGTTTTCGTAAAGTTTTCAATGTTTGCACTCAAGGTCAATAGCGTTGCATCGTCGATTTCGACGCCTGACTGTACCAATTTTATTATGGAAAATAATTCCCTGGTTTTTTTAGCGGAGATGCCACTCTTACCGGAAAGTATATTCACGAGGTTATCGTCAATTGTGGCAGTGCTTACAAAATATTTGTTGCGCACGTCCTCATAAAAATAGGTGATCATTTTTTCTGCTATGCGCCTGTTATTTTTCTTCTGCAAATACAGCCTTCCGACCGTCTGCGTAAAAGTAAGTGTTGTATTCTGCACAGGCTTTACTACCGGGATGATTCTTTGTTTTCTCCTGCTGTTAAAAAATATAAAAAGCAGCAGGCCAGCAACTGAAATACCAAAGGCCCACTGCAATGGTGGATATTTTTTTATGACCGACAGTGTTGAAAAATCATTGTTCCCGGAATTACTCCCACTACTTCTCCTGGAAGGGGCTGCCGTTTTATAATATTCATCCCAATAAATATTTTGCGGATCAGGCCGAAGGGAAGAAATTACATTATCGAAATACTTATAATTCTCTCCGGTGAGTATAAAATAATTTCCGAAGATGCGTGGGGCCACATGCAGGTAAATGCGCCCCCTGCCTGAAAAGAGTACGATATAATCAGGCCGATTATTCTCATTAGTGCCGAGCACCCTGGCCGATGTGGGATCATAACCTGACAAAGCGTTCAGAAACGGGTAATAGTAATAACTATACGAAGGCGAAGGGATGCTGTCACCAAAATACATTTTTGGGGAAGTTGTGCGCATCACTCCATTTAATTCCTGCAGAATTTCGTCATCCCTTTCGGTGTTGCAATCAATATTATCCAGGAAACGGCTGTCGATATAGTCAGCAGATAT
>JBDSPQ010000123.1:0-13544 GCA_039930305.1 Ginsengibacter sp.
TTAAGTGGCGGCACAGGCAAATCATCGTTTTTCATGGCATTTAATTATATAGATCAGCAAGGAACATTGATTGAAACAAGTTTGAAGCGTTATTCCCTCAGATTTAATTCTACGTACAGTTTTGCAAATGACCACATCCGGGTAGGAGAAAATGCATATGCATTCTATAAAACTAACCCCGGATACTTCAATGCACCCGGTGTAAATTCTACGAATGCTATAAACGCTTCATATGGCATCCCAAATATTATTCCGGTGCATGATATTGCAGGTAATTATGCCGGAACCATTTCTCAAGGCCTCGGCAACCAATGGAATCCCGTTGCGATACAGGAGCGACAGGCGAATAATAAAAATAATGATTACCAAATAAATGGAAATGTATTTGCAGATGTTGATTTCCTTAAACATTTTACTGCCCACACGAGTATAGGTGGGATTATTGACAATTACTTTTATAACGGATTCGCTTCCACGCCCTATGAAAATGCCGAAAACAATCGTGCAGCCAACTTATACACGGAAACCCGTGGCTCAAATACGAGCATGGTTTGGACTAATACATTGACATACAAGAACACCATTGGCAACCACAATATCAACCTGCTGGCTGGCAGCGAATATATTTACAACCAGGGAAGGGGCGTAAATACAACCAGGGGCAATTATTATATTACCGACTCTAGCAATCTAACTGTCTCTCCAAATCTTTGGACACTGAATTTTGGAAGGGCGGCAACTCAAACAAACAATTCAAGTATTATTGGCAACAACGGATTACAGACCCCGTATGAACTCGCGATATTCTCCTTGTTTGGAAGACTGGATTACAGTTATAACGAGAAATATCTTTTGAGCGCCACCATACGTAGGGACGGTTCTTCTGTATTTGTTCCGGCGCAACGCTATGGTAATTTTCCTTCAATAACAGGGGGATGGAGAATATCACAAGAATCATTTTTGAAAAATGTGGCGTGGTTAGATGAATTCAAGATTCGTGGCGGCTGGGGCAAATTGGGATCTATCAGCAATATCAATCCGACAAATGCCTTTACCTTATTTGGACAACAAATTAACCAATCCTATTATGATATAAATGGTACCAGTAATAGCCCGGTAGCGGGGCTTTATGTCAGTCAAATCGGTAATCCGAATACAACATGGGAAGAGGATATCCTAACCAATATCGGGTTTGACGCCACACTATTTAACAATAAACTGGATCTTAGTTTTGACTGGTATAAAAAGCTAATCAGCGGGCTGCTGTTTGTTCCCATTACCCCCGGCACCAATGGTGGTACACGCGTACCTTTTCTTAACTCGGGAAATATTCAAAATACAGGCTTGGACATAGCAGTTACTTATCACGGTTTGATAAAAAAGGATTTTGGCTTCAACCTCACCGGGACATTCACGTCCTACAATAATAAAGTTATCAGCCTTCCTCCCGGCACTCTTTACATAGATCAGCCGACAACTGCTCAGACTAAAACTTCGAGAATTCAACCAGGTCATCCACTGGGGGCATTTTTGGATACAGGGTTATTGGGTTGTTCCAAAACTGGGGCGATGTTCACAAATCTCCTGGTCAGCAGGATGCCGCACCTGGCCGATTTAAGTATGAGGACGCAAATAATGATGGAAAAATTGACAACAATGACAGAACTTTTTTCGGAAACCCTAATCCCAAATTTAGTGCAGGTCTTAATATCTCGGCTGATTACAAAAATTTTGATTTTTATGCATTCTTTTACGCCTCGGTCGGTAACGATATAATAAATTCAGTTAGAAGATCTACTGATTTTCCGCAGGGTTTCGGCAATCAAATTAGTAAAAATGTTGCTTTGAATTCGGCCCGGCTTGTAAATGCTGCAGGACAACCAACAAATTATAAAGATTCTACTGCACAGGTTTCCAATGCCGGAACGTTAATCCCATTGCTCGAACAGAGCGCCAATTTCAGTAATTCAGCTGCGTTCAACTCGTATGCCATGGAAAGTGGTTCCTTTCTGAGATGCAGAAACATCACGGTAGGATATAACATCGTTTCAAACTCCCTCAAGCGCTTACATTTTGATAAATTGAGGGTGTATGTTCAGGCGCTGAACCTATTCACTATCACGAATTATTCGGGTCTTGATCCGGAATTGAATCCGGGAAGCAATACTGTGTTTGGATACGACGGTGGAGTCTATCCAAACAATCAGAAGAATTATAATATTGGCGTAAATGTGACCCTACATTAATTAATTAATACTTTGATAAAACAAATAATATGAAAAAATTATCGAATTGGATATTGCCGTCCTCGATGCTACTGTTGGTTGTGATGATTTATGCCTGTAACAAAAAATTAAATCTGGAGCCGCAGGGTTCATTGCTGGCTTCAAATGTTAGTAATAACTCCGGCGTCCAGGGTCTTTTAATAGGGGCATACACGCTCTTATCAGGCGAGAATGTACCGGGCCAAAACCTGGGAAACGGCAGTGCCGCATCTAACTATGTATATGGCAGTGAAGCAGGAGGTGATTCTTATAAAGGTTCAACCCCATCTGACCAGCCGGCTGCAATTCCCATACTAACATGGTCGCTATCACAAGGCGGCACCAGCGCTTATCTTGACCAGAGATGGATAGTTCTCTACACCGGAATTCAAAGGGCAAACGATGTAATTCGCACCATGCGACTCGCCACCGACATTGCCCCGGCAGATACGGTGAAATATGCGGCGGAAGCAAGGTTCTTAAGAGGCTTTTATCATTTTGAAGGTAAAAAAATGTGGAACAATTTTCCATACGTTGGAGAAGATATTTCTTATGCCAATGGGAATCTAAATGTTCCGAATTATGAAAACGGAGCTTACATAAATATTTGGCCTCAGATAGAAGCGGACTTTAAATATGCAGTAGATAACTTACCCAATACACAGCCTAATATTGGCCGGGCAAATAAATGGGCGGCCATGGCTTTCCTGGCTAAAACCTACATGTATCAAAATAATTATACTGCGGCAAAACCGTTATTGGATCAAATTATTGCAAGCGGCACTACGTCTAATGGTACTAAATATCAGTTAGCAGCTACCTATCAAACCAATTTTAATCCTGCCCAAAAAAATAGTCCTGAAAGTGTTTTTGCTTGCCAGACTTCCGTAAATGATGGCTCTGCGACTGCAACGAACGGAGGCAATGGTAATACCGGTGACGAACTTAATTTTCCTTACAATCATGGCCCGGGCTGCTGTGGGTTCAACAACCCGTCGTGGAATCTCGTCCAGGCATTTAAAACGGGTGCGGACGGACTTCCCTTGCTGGATGGCAGTTATAATAATTCACCATTGGTAAGTGACCCGACAAATCTCTGGCCCGGCACGGTAGATCCGCGCTTGGACTGGAGTGTTGGCAGACCTGGTAAACCGTATTTTGATTGGGGCACTGTGGATTCAAGTTGGATTCGTGATGTGCCTAATGATGGTGTTTTTGTTCCCATGAAGAATGGCTACGCCAAAAGCCAGCAAGGCACTTATTCTTCCACCGAGACAGTATTTTGGGGCGCCGCAGAGGTTGCTGCAAATAATGTAAACCTTTGCCGCTATGCAGATGTGTTGCTTTGGGCAGCAGAATGCGAAGCACAGGTAGGCAGTCTTGACCAGGCTGAAATTTATGTGAATATGGTTCGCCAAAGAGCGGCTAATCCCACAGGGTTTGTCTATTTGAATGCAAACTACAATGGTGCAAGTGGCACTTATTCCCCCCAAACCACACCTGCAGATAAATATGCCGTAAGTTCGTATCCTGTCGGCACTTTTAGTGCAAAAGGGAAAGATTACGCAGTTTCAGCAATCCAAATGGAAAGAAGATTGGAACTTGCCATGGAGGGCCAGCGTTTCTTCGATCTCTCAAGATGGGATCGTGATAAGCCTGGTTCGATGGCGGCTTTTTTAAACGGATATGTGGCAGTGGAAAAAAACAGGAGCGGATTTTACAAAATTAATAATACTGCCACCTTTACCCAGGGGGTCAACGAGTTTTTTGCCTTGCCTCAGAATGAGATAGATGCAGAAAATGCTACGGGTACAGTAGTATTAAAACAAAACCCAGGTTATAATTAGTTTATCTTTGAAGAACCTTAAAAAAGTAGGATTAAAAATCCTACTTTTTTAATTTTAATTAAAACACGTATTTTGAAGTACAACTTTTATTGATTATTAATTGAATAAAAATTCTGATTCTATGAAACATATCATTCGCTTTTTACCAGTAGTGTTTTTTGCTTTTTCCTTTATTTTTAGTTGCAATATTTTTGCTGCCGATCATGAGACGCTGGCTATTGGCAGCAAAGCGCCAGATTTCAAACTGCCTGGAGTAGACGGCAGTAGCTACTCTTTGTCATCTTTTAAAGATGCTAACATACTTGCTATTGTTTTTACATGTAATCATTGTCCCACCGCACAGGCGTATGAAGACAGGCTGATTGCGCTTCAAAACGAATATAAAGCCCGTGGTGTCAAGTTGATTGCCATTATGCCTAACGATCCGGGTTCTGTACAGTTAAATGAGTTGGGCTACGCCGATGTGGGAGATTCATTTGAAGAAATGAAAATACATGCAAAAAGAAAGGGATTTAATTTTCCATACTTATTTGACGGTGAGCATGAAACTGTGGCAAAGGCTTATGGGCCTATAGCCACGCCACATATTTTTATTTTCGACAAAGAAAGAATATTGAGATACCAGGGTAGGATAGACGATGTAGAAAAGCCTACAGCTACGCCCAGGAATAAGGACGCCCGCAACGCGATCGAAGACCTGCTGGCAGCAAAAGAAGTAAGTGTGAAAACTACAAAAGTTTTTGGATGCTCAGTCAAGTGGGCAGAGAAGGAAGACCTTGTCGCCAAAGCAGACAGTTCATGGGTCAGGCAACCTGTTACGCTCGAAATGATCGATGAAGCCGGTGTGAAGGATTTATTAAAAAACAGTTCTGATAAGTTAAGGCTTATAAATGTATGGGCCACATGGTGTGGCCCCTGCGTGAATGAACTTCCATCGTTTGTAAGCATCAACAGAATGTACAGGAGAAGGGATTTCGAATTTATTACCATCAGTGCAGACAATCCGGAGAAGAAAGGTAAAGTACAGAAAGCCCTTCAAAAACTAACGCTTGCAAATACCAACTATCTCTTCAACAGCGACGATAAATACAAATTGATAGAAGCAGTTGATCCAAACTGGGCTGGCGCTCTTCCTTACACGATCTTAGTAGAGCCGGGTGGTAAGATCGTATATGCGAAACAGGGAGTAATCGATCCGATGGAAATGAAAACCATGATCGTTGATAATAAATATATCGGCAGATTTTATTGATGTAGTATTGCGACCCCGGTTCTGTAAATGCAATGTGATTGAACTAATTCAAATTATTTTCGCTCGTAACATTTGAAGAAGATATCTCGAGTAAAAATTCAAAGAGATTCGTTTCGGTGGTTATGCCCAGTTTTTTCCGAAGCCTGTACCTGCTTATTTCTACGCCACGTACTGATATTTTCATATGCTGCGCAATTTCTTTACTGCACATATTAATGTGCAGATATGCGCATAGTTTTAATTCATTCGGAGTTAGGTTGGGAAAACGTTGTTTTAATGACCGCAGGAAGTCTATGTGCACGACATCGAAGTTAGTAGCAAATTGGTTCCATTCCTCATCCAGGTTGTCTTCGTCTTTCAACGCGCGGATAAGCTTTTTAATGTCATCCGGTGCCAACTCGCTGCTTGAGTTCTTTTTAAGACGTGTCAGCTCATCTTTTACCTTCGAAAGCAGGTCGCCTTTTTGAACAAGATGCATGGTAGCGGAAGCCAGTTCTGTATTTTTATTTTGCAACTCAGTCCGCAGTTTTTCATTCTTAAGAGCCACAATTTCCTTTTCTGATTTTTCGAGTTCCAGCTGATGCATGTATTTTAAATGTTCCTGCTGCGCGTGGTGTTTTTGTTTCTGTCTGGTGAAAATGGCTTTGAGTTTTCGGTAAAATAAATAATTGAAGCCGACAAATAAAACCAGGTAAATGAAATAGGCGAGGTTTGTTTTATACCAGGGCGGTAATACGTTCAACACATAGGACGTGATCACTGACTCGCTTCCGAGATTATTTTTTGCCTTCACCTGAAAGGTATAGTTCCCCGCTGATAAGCTGGTATATTCCTTTTCTGTTTTATTGCTCCATTCCGACCATTTGGCATCATATCCTTTCAGGTAATAGCTATACTGCACGCTGTTATGGTGTTCGTACAATGGCGCTGAAAATTCAAAGTGCAAAGAATTCCATTGGCTGGCAATGTTCGGTATCAATTTTTTACCCTGGTTTGAAATTTCGTTTACCTGACCAAAATATCCGCCGAAAACCAAACTGTCTGATTTTCCAAAAGCCTTTACCGAAGTCACCTGCACTTCCATTTTATAGTTGTTGATTTTTTTATAGTTCTCATAGTTAATATGATAAAACCCTTTTTCTGCTCCGACAAATACATTCTTTGCATTATAAGGGTCAATGTACTCGTAGCGTGAAACCATTTTACCATCCAGTTCAGGAAAGTAAATCACCCGCATTTTATTTGACGAATGATCGACCACACCAAGATTCTTATTTTCTATAAACCAAATGTTACCTGCGGCGTCTTCTTTTAAGTACCTGATGTTTTTTCTGCCAAAAACCGGTTTGAAATAGGCACTAAGCTTAAAATTATTATGTGTTGCATCATATTCGTAAATGCCTTTTTCGGTAGCTATTACAATGCGATTTCTTATTTTGAATAAATGGTTATTGAAGGATGATGGCAACCCGTCCTTTTCGGTGTACATTGTTTGCTTCGGATGATTGATATCAGAGATGTCAATTTTAAATACACCCCGGTATGGATGCGCCACCCAAAGCAGGCTGTTATTATCTATAGCAAGAAACCGGGCCGATTCATCGAACTCAGCGATGGCATTCTTTTGTATGAATTTATTTTCCCGGTATTCCAGCAAGTCCAAACCCGCTGAAGTTCCTGCGATCACAAGCGATGAAGGAATAATGTTGTAAAAAGGTAAAAAAGCCCAGTAGCTCCCGCCTTCATTCACCGGCACCGCTATTCCATTATCTATCTGGAACGATCCGTCATGATGTCCGAAGAGCAATTTTCCATTTATTTCTGATAAAACCCAGGCTGAGCCGGCAGTTTTCGGAACAGGAAGGAAAGTTCCGTGGATAAGGCTAAAGTCCTTCTCACCTGAAAGCGGTACATGATATAGCCCATTCGATGTACCAACATAAAGCTGATCTTTAAATATTGCAGAAGAATAGCCTTCACCTTCATTTAAGTTTTCAGGATATAGATGTTTGATTTCATTATTGATGGCAATGAAATCAATTCCGTTATCCAGGCCCAACCACAGATTTTGATGCTTATCTACAAAAAGATATAAAATGTTATTGATCTGAAGCCCCTCTTTCCTTGAAAGATTCTGAATAACCTCGCCTTCCTTATTAATGATGTAACAACCTTCCAGGTTAGTGCCCACTGCGATTAAATCATTAGTGATAGGAGCAGACGTTAGAATCCGCTGTGTGGTGAAAGGATTAACTGCCTTAAAAGTAAAAGGCGAAAATTTATTTTCCGTTAAAGTAAAAAGACCTGAATTGATAGTTGTTACAAAAGACGTATCTCTTCCCCACTCACAAATGCTCGAAACAATGGCGTCCCTGGGCAAATCATTCTTTTGAGCGAAGGGCTGCCAGAGTCCTTTATTGAATGCGAGCAATCCGTTTTTGAGATCCTGGGCAATCAACTGGTTGTTTGCTTTCCCCAGAAACTGCCAACCACTTAAAGAAGGATAAACACTGACGACATTGTCACTGTATTGAAATATGGCTTCCCTTGACCTGAAAAAAATATCATTACCAGATGAAACTGTTTCCCAGATTTCACTAATCTTTTTAAACTTTTCGGGAATAAGGTCTTTTAGACTTTGGTAGGCAAGCGTTCCGGTTTTATCAGGTGAGAAATATCCAAAGTCAGATTGACTTCCCACGTAAACTTTCTTGTCACTACCAATTGCGACTGACCTCACAACAGTTTTATTCGGTAATTCGTACACTTTCCAGTATGTGCCGTCAAAGGTTAAAAGTCCCTCGTAATTTGCAAAATACATGATACCGTTTTTGTCCTGAACAATACCCCGATTTTGTGTACCTGCATTATAGGCACTTTTAGTATAATTAATGATGTCGGGAATACCAATGGTATTCTGTGCGGAGGATACCATAATAGTGGTGAAACTCACAAGCAAAGCAATCATTTTCTTCATGGCCGAAGATTTATAATATGAATATAAGATAGAATTAATAATAGCGAACAACGTGTTACTCGTGATGTACTAATGACGTAAGTTCCTGTAATTTACACTATAAAAAGTTTATAGTGATGTAGTATTGTTGTAGTGTTCATCTCAAATTTGCTAATAAGAATGGATAGTTTTATACTCCCTTAAAAAATTAATTTGTCGATTGCCAATCCCTTCTGCTAATTATTTTATATTCATAAAACATCATAAAATGAAAAAAATTAAATTCATATTGTCAGTGCTTTCCGCAATATTACTTCTAAACTTATCGGTTGCCGCACAAGCTAAAATCGGCGTATTTGATGGTAATACGGACGTAGGTGAAAACGTCAAAAAGGGAGCCGCCACATTTATTCCATCAACCGGGCAGTATATAATTTCAGGTGCGGGCTACAATATCTGGGGTGACCATGATGAGTTTCAGTTTCTGTGGAAAAAAATGAAAGGAGATTTCATTTTGTATACGAAGGCCGAAATGCTGGGCAGTTGGGTGGATTATCATCGTAAAGTTGGGTGGATGGTGCGTAAAACGCTTGATGGAAAATCTCCGCATGTAAATGCCGTCGTCCATGGCGATGGTTTGACTTCGTTGCAATTCAGGAGAACGGGCGGTGCACAAACCGAAGAAATAAAGTCAAAACTGACCAAAGCGAATATTATCCAATTGGAAAGGAAAGGAAACACTTACACAATGCGTGCGGCTGTTTATGGCGAGCCTTTCGTTGTAGAGCAGGTGTCTGATATCGACCTGGGTGATGAAGTATATCTCGGTCTATTTGTGGGTTCACATAATGCAGACGTCTCCGAAACCGGCGTTTTCCGTGATGTACGGATCACAGTTCCGTTCGATGGTGAGGCTGACAATAGAACGCAAATGAAATTGGGGAGCAATCTCGAGATCATGGATGTAGCCTCCGGTGACCGTGAAATAATATACACCGTTCCTTATTCGATCCAGGCGCCTAATTACCTGGCGGATGGAAAAAGTCTCATCTTTAATGGTAGCGACGGGTTGATTTATAACTTTGACTTAAAAACAAGGAAACCTAAATTGGTGAACACCGCAAGTGTAAAAACAAATAATAACGATCATGTAATATCTTTTGATGGGAAAATGTTGGGTCTGAGCAGCTCAGTGCGCGATCTCGGTGGTTCTATTATTTATACAGTTCCCATTGGTGGCGGTACGCCCAAGCAAGTTACACCCAAAGGCCCTTCATATCTGCATGGCTGGTCCCCTGACGGAAAGAGCATTGTTTTCTGTGGTGAAAGAAATGGGGAATATGATGTTTACAAAATACCGGCAGGTGGTGGACCGGAAGAAAAATTAACAAACGAAAAAGGATTAGATGATGGCCCGGAGTACACTCCTGATGGGAAATATATTTATTTCAACTCGGTCCGTTCGGGCCTGATGCAGATATGGCGCATGAAACCTGATGGCAGCGACCAGGAGCAGGTGACAAAAGATGATTTCAATAATTGGTTTGCCCATATTGCTCCTGATGGCAAGAGCATGGTTTTTCTTTCATTCCTGAAAGAAGAGGTAGAGCCGGGCATACATCCGCCGTACAAACATGTATATGTAAGGCAACTGCCGATCAGCGGCGAAGGAACTCCAAAAGTATTAGCGTATTTTTATGGCGGCCAGGGGTCTATCAATACCCCATCATGGTCACCTGATAGTAAAAAGATTGCCTTTATCTCCAATTCCGATATGGGCCTTGCAGCTCAAAAGAATTAATGCACTGAATACGATTTGTAACCATAAAAAAAGATTATGATGAATTCACGAAGGAATTTTTTAAAAGCTTCCGGCGCACTTGCCGCCGGCGCGCTTTTATTGCCAAAAATGTCTGAAGCAGGAAATAAAAAACGCCTCAAGCATGTTGGCGTACAATTATATACCGTGCGGAAAGAAATGCTGGAAGATAATGTAGGTACTTTGCGCAGGTTGGCTGCATTGGGATTTAAAGAAATTGAATCCGCTGCCAGCGATAAAGGGTATTACTATGGCCTTGCTCCTGCAGAAATGAAGAAAGTATGTAAAGATCTGGGCATGACCTTGCGTAGCGGCCATGTGCATTTCGATGACAAATGGCAAAAAACGATAGACGATGCGAAAGAAGCCGGCCAGGAATATCTTATTGTTTCGTCTATGCCAACTCGTGGGCAAACAGTCGATAATTATAAGAAGGTGGCTGATGCATTTAATGGTGCAGGCGAAACTTGTAAAAAGTCAGATTTAAAATTCGGCTATCATAACCACGAATATGAATTTGAAAAAGATGGAGATAAAGTTCTGTTTGACCTTTTATTAGAGAGCACTAATCCTGAATATGTAAATTTTGAATTGGATTTGGGTTGGGTAATTGTAACTGGAAACGATCCATTGGCATATTTTGAAAAATATCCTAATCGTTTTCCTCTATGGCACCTAAAGGATATGGATATGCAGGCGAAACACAGCACTGAATTCGGTAAGGGCGGATTGGATATCAAAAAAATGCTGGCTGCGGCAAAATCTTCGGGTATGAAATATTATTTCGTGGAGCAGGAAGAATATACCAGCAGTCCGTTTGAAAGTCTTGCATACAATTATAATTATTTGAAAACAATGAAGACTTAGCGTATCCGGTGCAAAAAAATAAGTTAATTTCCTTTTTCAAAAATTTATAAATGGACAGGCGGACGAGTATTAAAAGCTTATTGGTGATTTCTGCGGGCGCTGCGATTTTTCCATCCTGTCTTCAGGAGGGTAAAAAGGCATCAATAACGACACGCAATCTAAAGATCTCCGGAGCAGACGAAGAATTACTGAGCGAGGTGAGTGAATCAATAATTCCTAAAACAGATACCCCAGGCGCTAAAGACTTTTCAGCTCACTTGTTTGCCATTATGATGATTGATGAATGTGCACCGCCTGAAGACCGCGAGAAATTTCAAAAAGGAATCAAGGCCTTTGAAGATTTTTCTAAAAAAATTGCTAACATCTCTTTCGTTAAAGCATCCCCTGAACAAAGAGCACAGATTTTAACTTCACTCGAAACAAAAAAGGAAGTCTCTGAAGATGCTGATTTTTTCTTTAATTCAATGAAGAAACTTACGCTGCAGGCATACACTACTTCAGAATATTACCTGACTAAAGTCAGGAATTTTAAATTGGTACCCGGAAAATTCTATGGTTGTGTTCCGGTAAAAAAAGCAAGCTAGGAAATATGGGAGATTCTAAACAAGGTCAAACATTTGATGCAATTGTAATTGGCTCAGGAATGAGTGGCGGTTGGGCAGCGAAAGAATTTTGTGAGAAGGGATTGAAAACTTTAGTACTCGAGCGTGGCCGGGACGTAGTACATCTTAAAGATTATCCTACTACCAATATGAATCCATGGGAATTCAAGCACCGCAATGAGATAACCTACGAGACACGGGAAGCCAACCCGGTTATCAGTAAGTGTTATGCATTCCGGGAAGATGCGATGCATTTTTTTGTAAAAGATAAAGAGCACCCGTATGTGCAGGATAAACCATTTGACTGGATCAGGGGATACCAGGTAGGGGGCAAATCTATTATGTGGGCCCGCCAAACCCAGCGCTGGAGCAATTTTGATTTCGAGGGACCTGCAAGAGATGGATTTGCGGTCGACTGGCCAATACGATACGAGGATCTTGCGCCGTGGTATAGCTATGTTGAAAAGTTTGCAGGTATATCCGGAAATAAAGATGGCCTGGCCAGTTTGCCGGATGGTGAATTTCTTCCACCTCTTGACCTTACGTGCGTCGAAAATTATTTTAAAGAGGTTGTCGCAAAAAATTATAAGGACAGGGATGTAATATATGCACGATGTGCACACCTCACGGAGCCGCAACCAATTCACCTGGAACAGGGCAGGGGGCAATGCCAGAACCGTAACCTCTGCCAGCGCGGATGTCCTTTCGGCGGCTATTATAATACTAACTCTACAACCATTCCCTGGGCGCTGAAAACGGGGAACATGACTCTCAGGCCTTTCTCTGTTGTCCATTCAATTATTTATGATGATGCGAAAAATAAGGCAGTGGGTGTACGGGTAATAGACTCCAAAACAAAGGCCTCAACAGAATATTTTGCCCCGGTGATTTTCGTAAATGCCGGCGCCATTAATACGAATCTTCTTTTATTGAATTCAACTTCTAAACGCTTTCCGGCCGGGCTTGGAAACGAAAATGGTTTGCTGGGAAAATATGTTGCCTTCCATAACTACCGGGCAAGGATATCCGCTGAGTACGATGGCTTCCAGGATTCAAAAAGTGATGGTGGCCGCAGGCCTACTAGCGCATACATTCCGCGTTTTAGAAATCTCCGCAAGCAGGAAACTGATTTTCTTCGGGGCTACGCTTCCACTTTTTCTTCCGGCAGGCGTACCAAACAGGATATGTCGGGTACAGGGAAATCTCTTAAAGAGCAACTAATCGCAGAGCCTGGATTAGGTAACTGGAGTGTTGGTTCACAAATGATGGGAGAGACTATTCCAAAGGAAACTAATTTTGTCAGCCTTGATCCGGCGCAGAAGGACGAATGGGGCATGCCCCTTCTTAAAATTAACGTGGGCTATGACGATAACGAGGACAAGATGATTAAAGATTTTTTTGAGCAGATGACTGAGATGTTCACTAAGGCTGGATTCACCAACATCAATACGTCGGATTCAAAGCAGGCACCCGGTTTAGATATACATGAAATGGGCGGCGTAAGAATGGGGAAAGATCCAGAAACTTCTCTGCTCAATAAATGGCACCACTTTCATAATTGTCCAAATGTGTTCGTTACCGACGGCGCCTGTATGACATCTACTTCTACCCAAAACCCTTCATTAACTTACATGGCGATGACCGCGCGGGCTGCAGACTATGCGATATCCCAGCTAAAAAAAGGGCTTATTTAATTTGTCCGTTTTGTGTTTGGTACTAATAGACACAGGCATCTTTTCGCCCGATAATATTTGAGCATATCGACAAGTACTCACCTGGGAATCTTAAGTAAATTTCTGCCAAGAGGAATGGTGCAGTCAATCGTATTTTACTAGGGCAAATGCATACCAATTGAGTTGAGAACATTATGAGTTGATTGAGGCTTTAAGCTTTATCAAAACTAATTACTATTATTGCATCAATATCAGAATGCTTTA
>JBDSPQ010000124.1:0-5559 GCA_039930305.1 Ginsengibacter sp.
CGATATCTTTGTTTTTTTGTGCCCCGCCGGTAACTCAAAAAATGATTATCCTCCCAATGTAAAAGTTGTCCCGATAAAAAATGACAAAGGGCTTACGGCAAAATGGCTTTTTATCCATCAGGCAAAACTGAGGTTACTCGTGAGAAAATTTAAGCCTGACCTCTTTTTTAGCGTGGCTGTGCCAGCTATATACTTACCTGTTTCTCAGGCACTGATTTTACCTGAGGTAAATTTTGTGAATTACACGAATTCTTCGAATAAACAACTATCACGCATTTACAAAAAAAAACTGCCACGATTTCTCAATAAGGCCAGGTACGTCCTCGTTCAGTCAGATACGTCAAAGAGCACCCTTTTAAAAAATTTTGACATTTGCACAGACCGCGTAACGGTAATGTCTCCCGGCATTGACGGCTTCGTTGCCGTTATTGATGCAGCGGATAAAGAAAGAATTAAAAAAAGATACGCTGACTCAAATGAATATTTTGTTTTTAGAGGTGCGACCGGTCCTTCAAGTCAGGTTTTAAATTTATTAAAGGCATTTTCAGCATTCAAAAAAAGGCAGAAGAGTAAAATGCAGTTAATTATTATGGACAAACATGCAAATGAAAACACGGAGTTTATCAAAAGCCTTGAATCGTTTCGTTTTAAAAAAGATGTAAAAATATTGACGCTTCTTTCAGATAAGGAAAAACATCTTTTATTTGCTTCGGCATACGCAGCGGTTTATTTGGAGGACCAGGTTGAGGTCGGCTCGCCCGAGTTGTATTCGATGGCCAGTGGCATTCCGGTAATTACGTACCAGACTCCCTTGAATAGCGAAATATTTGGAGACGCGGTTTTATATGCTGCTTCTAAGAATGTAACCGAACTGGCAGAACGAATGACAAAAATCTACCACGATGAAACCATGAGAAAGGTTTTAATTGATCATGGACAGTGCCTGGCAAAAAAATTCACCTGGAATAACACATTGAGTCCAATTTGCAGAATACTGGATGATGTACAAGACGCTGCAGCGAAAAACAGATAATTTCAGGCTTCTGTCTGATACGACTCTACGGCAAGTAGGGCAATAATGTTAATTTCGCAAACATTATGACAAAATCGACCATTACCATAGATGTACAGTTGGATTCAGAAAAAGTTCCGCAACAAATAACCTGGGCAGCTACAGAAAGTACTGTTGCCACTGCTCAGAAGGCGAAAGCGATGATGATCGCATTTTGGGATGCAGCGGATAAAACAGCTTTAAGAATAGACCTTCGGACAAAAGAAATGATGGTGGATGAAATGGCAGACTTTTACTACCAGGTTTTTATCACTATGGCCGATACTTTTGACAGGGCTACTAAAAATCGTGTATTGGTGGACGATATGAAAGAGTTTGCAAAAACATTTCATAAAAAATTTGTTGAAATGGAAAAAGAAAAAAATAAATAAGATGTTTGTCATAGGGTCATCGCCTCATCCGGATGCCCCGCGTTAAAAAATAGCATTACACTAAAAATTGATTTTTATGGACCTGGAACAAAAAGTAATGGCAGACCTGAAAAAGGCTATGCTGGCAAAAGATGAAAAATCATTAAGATCGCTCCGAGCCATCAAAGCAGCACTAATAAATACGAAGACCGCTGAAGGCTTCAGCGGTGAAATAAAAGAAGCTGATGAAATAAAAATTTTACAAAAATTAGTAAAACAGCGAAAAGATTCTTTAGAAATATTTGAAAAGCAAAACAGGGAGGATCTCGCAGTAAAAGAAAGGGAAGAACTTGAAATAATAGAGAAATTTTTGCCACGCCAGATGGATGAAGAAGAAATAAGGTTAGAAGTAGCTACAATCTTAAAGGAAAGCGGAGCATCCTCGCCGGCTGAGATGGGAAAAGTGATTGGCATGGCCAATAAGCAACTTTCCGGCAAGGCCGATGGAAAGACCATCGCCGCCATCGTGAAAGAAATGCTTTCTAAAAAATAATATTTCAATGCAGAAAGCATGTTTAGGCGATTGCCCCTCCCTTAAATTTTAAAAAACAAGCTTATGATCATTGATGTTGCTTTCATTATAATGATGATCATAGCCATATTCAAAGGCTTAAGTAAGGGCTTGATTGTTGGAGTTTTTTCATTACTCGCATTCATTATCGGCCTCGCTGCTGCTTTAAAATTATCAGCTATAGTAGCCGTATATCTTCAGGCCCATGTAATGAATAATACTAAATGGCTACCCTTGCTTTCCTTTTTCCTCGTGTTTATCGTAGTAGTGTTGCTTGTCGGATTGGGAGCAAGAATTTTAAAGAAGACGTTGCAATTTGCCATGTTGGGATGGATAGATAGAATTGGAGGTATGTTATTATATATGATCATTTATACGATTGTTCTAAGTATTATTTTATTTTATGCCGATAAAATGCTTTTATTAAAATCAGAAGTGATTGCCAATTCATACTCCTACAAATTCATAGCGCCGTGGGGGCCAAAGCTTATAGATAATTTAGGAAAAATTCTTCCTATATTTAAAGACACGTTTAGTCAATTGCAGGACTTTTTTGATAGCCTCGCCAAAGAATCCGGTTAGCAAAAACCGATATCCAAATATTATTTATGCATTTGCATAGAAACAATTATTTTAGCGTTAATTCGCCGTAGTACTTAACCCCACAAGCGGAACCGCAACGATGGAATATCATATTCAACAAGAAGGCAAATTCAGGTTTATTGAATTAGGCGAGGGTGAACCTCTCCTGCTGTTGCATGGGTTGTTTGGAGCGTTGAGTAATTTTGAAAAATTAATTGAGCACTTCCGTCATTCCCACAAGATAATAGTACCGATGCTGCCTTTGTTTGAACTAGATCTTCTGCATACATCAGTGGGTGGACTTCAGAAATTTGTTCATCGCTTTATCGAAGCCCGCAATTACAAAAACATCCACCTGCTCGGCAATTCGCTCGGAGGCCATGTTGCGTTAGTTTATATATTAAAACATCCTGAAAGGATAAAATCTCTGATCCTCACCGGGAGTTCAGGTCTTTTTGAAAACGGAATGGGTGATAGCTATCCCAAACGAGGAGACAAAGAGTACATTCGTAAAAAGACCCAGCTTACTTTTTACGATCCTGCGTTGGCTACGGAAGAATTAGTAAATGAATGCTTCGAAATTACAAACAACCGCATCAAAGTAATTAAGATTATAGCACTGGCGAAGTCTGCTATACGGAATAACCTTGGAGAAGAAATAAGCCAGATACAGCAGCCTACCTGCCTGATCTGGGGGAATAATGACACTATAACACCGCCGTTTGTTGCAAAAGAGTTTCATAAGCTGATACCTAACAGCGAATTGCATTTCATTGACAAGTGCGGCCATGCGCCAATGATGGAAGTTCCGGAAGAATTCAACCAAATATTAAGCGGCTTCCTGTCAAAATTAAATGTGTCTGCTGCAACACTTCAGTAATTTTTCTGGTCTTATTTACAGTTTCTTTCTATTTTCCTTACTTTGTAACCAGGATTCCTATTATGTTAGCATACGAACTTACCAGTAATATCATTCCGCAATTAAAGCTGACAGATAGTATTTCTAAAGCGCTTCAGTTAATGAGCGACTTCAAAATAACCCACCTACCCGTTGTATCTGAGGAAAAATTTTTAGGATTAATAAGTGAAGACGACCTGCTTGATGAAGAAAATAAGAAAACGCTGATTGAATATTTCCATGACGATTTTGTACCGGCATCTATCAATGCTAATAATCATTTTTTGCTTGCAGTTAACATCAGTACACTATACCAGACCAATGTAATTCCTGTAATTAATGACCAGAACGATTTGTTGGGAACCATTTCCGGACAGTCGCTAATAACGGCTTTAGGGGATTTCGCCGGCGGCAGTGAGCCCGGCGCTTTGATAGAGTTGCAAATAGAAAAAAACAAACTCAATATTTCCGAAATCAACAGGATTGTGGAGAGCGATGGAGCTACTATTCTCCACCTTAATATTGCAATGCTGCCGGAAGATGGCGCAATTAAGATTACCATAAATATTAATAAAAGAGAAATATCTACGCTTATCGCTGCTTTTGAAAGATATGAGTATTCAATCAGTTTTTATTCTGGCGAGGAATTATTTGAAAATGACATTGACAGCAATTACCGGCATTTGATGAATTACCTCGATATCTGATTTTCTGCGCTCTCCGTCAGCCAATCATTTTACTTGCATAGATCCGGCAGAGTTCTATTCGTTCAGCTTAAAAGACTTTATTTTTACACTTTCGGTTTTTCCGCTTATCTACAAATAAGAAGAACCAATAGGAATTTTATGCGAATAGCCATATACAGCCGTGGTATTGAGACGGAACAAAGGGAAGGATTAAAATTGTTGTTAACAGAGCTTTTCCGCTACCAGATCGAGCCCGTAATTTACCAGGACTTTTTCAACCAGATTTATTCATCCATAGACATTCCGGATAAATTTTCCACTTTCAATAGCCCGGTTGACCTGGAGGACATTGACTTTATCATTAGCCTCGGCGGAGATGGGACTTTACTGGATGCGGTAACTTTTGTTGGAGATAAAGGTATTCCGGTTTTGGGCATTAACTATGGACGCTTAGGGTTTCTGGCAAGCATCGGTAAACATGAATTGAATTCCGCGGTGAAGGCGCTCGTGCAACGCACATTTATGATTGACAAAAGAACCCTGCTTCACCTGGATGCGAACATGCCCTTGTTTAATGGAGTGGCTTATGCCCTGAATGAATTTACCATTCATAAAAAGGACACATCACCCATGATAAAAATTCATACTTACGTAAATGGTGAATTTTTAAATACTTACTGGGCCGATGGATTAATCGTTTCCACTCCCACGGGATCTACCGGATATTCTTTAAGCTGTAACGGTCCGGTTGTGTTTCCTGATTCTGCAAGCTTTGTAATAACTCCGGTAGCGCCGCACAATTTAAACATCCGGCCTTTAATAGTTCCCGACAACACGGTCATTTCCTTTGAAGTAGAAGGTAGAACGGATGGCTTTCTTTGTACACTGGATAGCCGGAGAGAAATTGTAACGAAAGAAGTTCTGCTCGCCATCCGCAAAGAAACTTTCAATATAAACCTGGTCAGAATTAATGAAAATAATTTCCTGCAAACATTACGTAACAAACTTTCATGGGGGTTAGATAAAAGAAACTAGATAAACAAACTGCTTTTTTTGGTCAAGCAGGGTAGTTAATTTTAAAAATTACTTCTCCACAAAGCCCTTGTTGCAAATTATTATAAATTTGAAGTTTTAACTTTCTGAATACAGAAAACGGCGTTTCTTCGTTATGCATCATTGTTAGATTTGAGATACCATATGAAAAAAATATCTGTAGTTCTTTTCGTTGCAATTATTTTTCACGTGAATGCCTTTGCTCAATATGAATATGTTCAGGAAGGCGAGTTTGGGTTGACGGTTGGGGCCGGACATTATTTTGGTGATCTTAATAACAGGGCAGCTTTTAACAGGCCCAAGATTGCTGTAGGTTTTTTCCTGAGAAAACAATTTGGAAATTATAC
>JBDSPQ010000125.1:0-4062 GCA_039930305.1 Ginsengibacter sp.
GATCCACACATAAACCTGTGAATCCTGCGGAGAACCTCTGAAGGTGCCGTCCCAACCACGGTTCTGGCTCGTGGTACTAAAAATCAGTTTTCCCCGCCTGTCATATATTTTAAAATATTTGATCGACTTCATTCCGATAGCAACTGGCCTGAAAACATCATTAAGCCCATCTCCATTTGGTGTAAATGCATTTGGAACATAGAGGCCGGGTTTTACCTTATAAACAATCACATCAATTGTATCGGTTGCACTGCATCCAGCTGCAGATCGTACCTGCAAAACATATTGCTGGTTGGTCTGCAAAATGGCTACCGGATTGGCAATTGTATTATCATTTAACCCATTAGGAGGTGACCAGAAAAATACTTCCGCTCCACTCCCCACCAGCTGTAAAGGTTGGTTTTCCACTACAATTGTATCTCTCGGCCCCGCCTCTGCTACAATGTCTTCAACATTTACCAAAACACTATCAAAAGCTGGCTTAGGACAGCCTAAAATATCCCGAACAGCAACTATATATAGGATCGATTGGGAAGGGGTTGATAACGGATTGGCAATACCAGCATCGTTCAAAAAGGTGCCCGGAGTCCAGAGGTATGAACTTCCACCTGTAGCAGTAAGTTGTGCAACTCCCGGAAAACAAATAGTTGTATCAGCGCCTGCAAATGCCTGGGGATATGGAACGACTGTAACGATTTTTGTCCCTGCTGCATTGCACTTACCAATGTTGGCTCTGACGCTATAAGTTGTTTTTGCGACAGGAAAAGCTAACGGATTTTTTTTCGTGTTGTCATCCAGGCTAGCAGCAGGCATCCATGTATAATGCAATGCGTTACTGACAATATTTAGTCTCGCAGAATCTGTCTGGCATATAGTAGTGTCTCCCCCCATATTAAGCGATACACGGTCAACGACATTCACTATTACAGATTGGCTATTAGTGCAACCTGGGCTTTCCGTTAATGTTGCGGTATAAGTTGTAGTGATTTTGGGGGAAACAACTGGTGAGAAAATGTTCTGATTAGTGATATTGTATGCAGGTGTCCATATAATCGTGCCGGTACCCGAGGACGTTAGTTGAAGGCTATCAACGGAACATATAAGCGTATCCGGCGTAATAGTAAAGATTGGTTTGTCAACAATGTTTAAAGTGTCCCTGATAGTTTTAATGCATCCCTTGCTATTCGTGGAAGTTAATAGGATCTGGTAGTTACCTGTTTTCGCATAAGTATATGTAGGATTTCTAAGGTGCGAAGTATCTCCAGGCGAATCTACGTCCCCAAAATCCCATGTCCATGAATCGACCACCCCATACCTGGTCGTAGTCAAATCTTTAAACTGGATTGCTGTATTGATGCAGCGTCCCTGAGTGCTTAATTTGGGGAAGAAGCCCGGATACACCTTTTGAATTTGCGTGGCCGAATCAGAGCATTGTGCACCCCTGTTTACCACAAGTTTGTATTGATACATTCCCGTGTCAGAATAAACATGTACGGGGTCAGGTAAGTAAGAAGTATCTGCACTGCCTGAGGCGGGGTCTCCAAACGTCCAAAAGAATGTTTTGTTGAGGGGGGAGGTGTTGTCGTTTCTAAATGATACATTAAAGCCGTCGCAGGAAACCCCCTTGGGATCTAATTGTACGCCGGCAAAATCACAATCAGTCACGTTCACAATGAAATCCTTCCTGTGTTGGGCTATTAACTTACCATTGCGATAAGACTTGACATTTACACATACAACATATTTTCCCAATTCAGGAGCGAAGCCGCTAATGATACCGGATTTCAAATCGATAGTGGCCAGGTCGCCTAACGGGGTTATATAGCCGAAATTATTTATATAGTTTACTGAGCCGTATGCAGGTGGAGCGGGATTCACGTTCCCTGAATTCTGCGTTGCTCCGCCGTTATAGGCGGGAGCAAATTCATAAATGAGTGAATCATCATCAGGATCGAATGCACTAAAATCTAAATTAAAAGCTTTTTTTCTGCAGATCGCATCAACGCTTGAATTAAACAAGGGCGAGCTGTCTGTGATACCAGGAATATCACAACTATAGGTAGAACCTGTACCACCGATCCCTGCAGAATTAAAAACATTAGCGAGCGGATTTACCCTGCAACATGTTTGATAAGCTGCAGTATAGCCCTTTGTATTTACTGGCAGTGAAACGATAAAAGTATAAATGCCGACATGATATGATAACGTAGGCGGATTGGTAATACAGGGCGGAAAGGGATTAACCGGTACACTTAGCTCGCTACTTTTTTGTACATCGGTAAATTGTCCGGGAGCCGGGAATTGTACATTGTTATCATTGTCAAAAATACCTATATACACGCTTATGGGCATCACGGCACCAGTAGTTAACTCATCCCTGAAAAGTTTTAGGGTAATTCTATAATTATTTGTACCCGATGTATTTCCTGGCCCAAGATATTCATAGATCATTTCTCCCCCTACGATGTGTGCCGCTTTAGTTGGCTGCAAAAAGCAAAAGCAAAAGCAAAAGCATAAAAACATCGCAATTCTCATAATCTGTACGTATTACTGGTAGAGCCGGGAACTTTAAATTACGTAAAAAAGTGTTTGGCCGATGACTATTATCAAAAACAGGCCATCTTAATTCGTTAAATCTAATAAGAAGTCCTGCATGTATTTTAACGCAATCTTCGGCTCTTCCCACATACCCATATGCCCGGAATTTTTTAAAATGTGAAAATGACACGTTCCGGGCAAATGGACTTGCTTCAAACCGGAAGACAATGGCACCGCTGCATCATGCTCACCCTGAATGAAGAGCACAGGCCTTTTAAATTCTTTTAAGATGCTGGAACGGTCGGGCCGCAACATCATAGCTTTGCAATATTGAGTGAATGCTTCGCAAGAAAAATGTTTTGAAAGTGCCATGAAGCGTTCTATTAGATCGGGTGAGTTTTGTCTGGATTTTTCTGAAAATAGATCAGGGTTGGCGATCTGCAAAAAAGGCTGTGTGCCATTTTTAGTTACAAATGAGATGGCGTTTTCCCGGCTTCGCTTCTTTTCTTCCGTATCGCTAAAACATGATGAGTGAAACAAACCAAGGCTATTTAGTGATTGCTCATATTTTTCTGCAAAAGCCAAGGCGATATACCCACCCATGCTATGGCCAATAATGCTAAACGGTTCGCTTGCAGTTTTTATTTCAAGACTATGTATTTGTTTGATGACATCGGCAAAAAGTTCCATGGTCATTTCCGCTTCTATTATCTCGGATTTTCCGCTACCGGGCAAGTCCGGAATAATGACTGTAAAATTTTGTTTTAGGGACTTAGCGAGATCAGCCCACACTTCGCCGGTCTCTGCAAATCCATGTATAAGTATTACAAGCTTCCCTACGCCCTCTTTGCGATAAAATATTTTTTTATTTTGAAAAATTGTATGGCTCATATTTTTTCTCTTTCTGATAATAACGATGAAAAAGACTTCTAAAAACAATTATCCCTATTACCGGAATTATCGAAGGATTTAGATGCTGCGGTAGAAAAAGCCAGCCTGCAATAAGCAGAAGATTGAAAACCGCATACACAAGGAAATACCAGGACGGGGACTGCCTTTTCGAATGAAAATAAAAAGCCATAATAACATTTGTTGGCCAAGCCCAGAGTATGTTGTAATTGTTTTTGCACATTAGATGTTCGGTGCCTGTCCACATCAATATAAACAGACATCCCATGATGCCTGTTATAAAAACAAGAAATCCATCGAAAGCATCCAGAAACCTGGTTATAAGAATATTTTTTGAGAAGCTTAAAAGTAAAACCAGTAAAAAAACCAGTGAAAAAATAAAAAGTGGATTTGTAAAAAAATTTTTTCCTGCCGGCGCAGTCTCTATATCAAATAGTGAGAATTTTTTGCTTATCAAAGCCTTGCTCCCGATCGTAGAACTGTCAAAGGATTTCATAAGATAATCGGGTAAAAACATAGATTGATACGGCGTTATATTTACATCCAACGGGCTGCCTAAAAGCAAATCGATGCCGAGCTTACTCCACTGCTTGTCATTATAGTCAAGGTATTCAT
>JBDSPQ010000126.1:0-2598 GCA_039930305.1 Ginsengibacter sp.
ATAGGTATAGGGTTTAATTATGCTTTTTTTGAAGAGAGACCGACGGTTGGTAATTATATTTTTTATGCATGGTTCCTGATCAGCCTTGCACTATTAAGCAGGTATTTATTTAAAAAATGGACACTAAAAAAATCTTAATTTCCTACCCAAGTCACCAACCAATTATCCAGGCAAAAATCAAAGGAGCTACAATCGTGGCATCACTTTCCACTATGAACTTTGGTGTTTTGATATCAAGTTTACCCCAGGTAATTTTTTCATTTGGTACTGCTCCTGAATACGAACCGTATGAAGTAGTGGAATCAGATATCTGGCAGAAATAGCTCCAGAAGGGAACATCATGCCACTCCAGGTCCTGGTACATCATAGGCACCACGCAAATGGGAAAATCGCCCGCAATACCACCACCTATCTGGAAAAATCCAACTCCTTTGCCGGAAGAATTTTTTCGATACCAGTCGCTCAGCTCCACCATATATTCAATGCCGCTCTTCACAGTCGTGGCTTTCAACTCCCCTTTAATTACATATGACGCGAAGATGTTGCCCATGGTACTATCTTCCCAACCGGGTACTACAATAGGAATATTCTTCTGGGCCGCAGCCAGCATCCAGCTATCTTTAGGATCTATTTCATAGTATTGCTCCAGCACGCCGCTCAGCAACATTTTGTACATATATTCATGCGGAAAATATCTTTCCCCTGCGGCTTCAGCATCTTTCCAAATCTTGTAAATATGCTGCTGCAGCCGCCTGAAAGCTTCTTCTTCCGGTATGCAGGTATCGGTTACGCGATTGTAGTGATTTTCTAACAAATCCCATTCTTCCTGCGGGCTTAGATCCCGGTAGTTAGGCACACGTTTATAGTGGCTATGCGCCACAAGATTCATAATGTCTTCCTCCAGGTTAGCGCCGGTACAGCTTATAATAGCAACTTTGTCCTGGCGGATCATCTCTGCAAAAGAAATCCCCAGTTCGGCGGTGCTCATGGCTCCTGCAAGCGTAACCATCATTTTGCCCCCCTCTTCCATATGAGTTACGTAACCTTTGGCGGCATCCATCAAAGCTGCGGCATTAAAATGCCTGTAATGATGTTCAATAAAATCTGATATCGGACCTTTTTTCATAAAGTAGATTTTGATAAGACTATTAAGCTGGGTGGCAAAAATAATTTTTTTTGATTGGGCACAATTAATTTATCTCATCCTGCGATTGGTAAAGTCCGTAGATAAATCTGGCTTTCCCTATATCGTTTGCTTTTAGAGACAAAATATGCACGAAATACAAGCAGTCTTTAACCCAAGTCTTTCAAACCTCTGGAAAACATAGAATATGCAGCGGTTTGACCTGATTATTTGTCATAAAATAGTTTCCTTATTACAGAAGCCGGTCTTTCATTTAGAACTATTTTTGATACAAATTCGCTTGCAATTTTCCAGTCACCTATTATTGGAAATTCCGGCTCTGGATTTTGATACAATTAATAACTTGCAATAAACAATACTGTTCAGGCCCGATTATAATCTTCGAAATATGACTCTACAAGAAAACTGTATCTCTGCACCATATATATCTTATAAGCTTCTGGTACATCGATTTGCATTTGTTATCTTTTTAGCCTTTAGTATTGTATCCAGCCAACAGGTCGCTGCCTATCCCGGAAAAGAAAATGCAGAGTTGAATGTACTTTCTGATCGATCAGGCTTCCACACCCGGCTAACACCATTGGCGGATACTACGATTCGCGGAAGGATCACTGATAGTTCCGGTTCCCCACTCGCCGGTGTTTCAGTTTTAATAAAGGGATCATCGCAGGGTGCTTTTACTAACTCTTCAGGGGATTTCGTTTTACGTAATGTATCGCAAAACTCTATCCTAGTCATCAGCATCATTGGATTTCAAAAAAGAGAAGTTAGCCTGGCAAGTGGTCAAACGCAAGTAGATCTCTCTCTCAGCACCGAAGCCGGCACCCTGGATGAAGTAGTGGTTACGGGCTTTCAGCTGATCGATAAAAAGAAATTTACCGGGGCTGCCGTGACGCTAAAAGCGGATGACGTGAAAATAGATGGCGCAACGGATGTGTCGCGTATGTTGGAAGGCAGAGCTGCCGGAGTCTCTGTACAAAATGTTTCCAGCACATTTGGGAGCGCACCGAAAGTACGCATACGCGGAGCCACCTCTATCAATGGTGATAATAAACCTTTATGGGTAGTAGATGGTGTTGTGCTCGAAGACATCATTAATATTTCCAACGACCAACTTTCCAGCGGAGACCCAACCACTCTGTTAGGCTCCTCGGTGGCAGGCATCAATGCAAATGATATTGAATCCTTTGATATTTTAAAAGATGCGGCGGCTACTGCACTTTATGGCGCACGGGCCATGAATGGTGTGGTAGTAATTACTACTAAAAAAGGTCGTTCAGGGAAAGCCGTAGTGTCTTACACCAGCAACTTTAGTACGAGGCTGAAACCTATGTACAGTGAATACAATATCATGAATTCCGCACAGCAGATGTCGGTGTTTGGTGAACTGGAACGAAAAGGAATTCTAACATCAAACGTTCTGGATAATGCAGATTATGGGGTGTATGGAAAAA
>JBDSPQ010000127.1:0-4452 GCA_039930305.1 Ginsengibacter sp.
TCAAAATCGGTATTGATGACGGCTCCGTAGTGTTCGCCTGAAGTCACCATTATTAGGGGATTGTTTTTATACAGAAAGTAGTGTGGGTTTACCGGATGTAAACTTATTGGCTTTGCCTGGGCGAGCAGTTGTTGCGCCGGGGAATATATTAGGGGAACTATAAAAAGCACGTGCAATAATGCAACTCTAATTTTCATCCATTGAATGTAGGAAATATCCTTTACAGAGCGATCACTTTAGTTTTTCCTTGGAATAATGTCCAACGAATCTTATGAAGAAAACTCCACAGAATTTTTGGTCAACTCCGTGCCCTTTGCAAAGCTGGGTACCAGGCGGGAAAATAATTTTACTACAAGGAAAGTTGCAGCCAGGGTCACCACTATAGGTATCGCAACCACAATAATTCCTGAAATAGTAACTAACTTTTTCCAATTAAATGCTTTTGACGGATGCTCGTATTCCGGATGATACTGAATAGGAATACCCTGCACTTCGAAGTATTGGTATTCTGATGATTCTATGGACATTGGATAAACTTTTAACGCAAATATTTTAAATTCCTGGATTTGTACGTTGTTAATAGCAAGCAAAGTGCCATAAATTTCTGAGGTCTCTAATTTAACGTTATAACTTCCCCGATATTGAGCTGTATCAAAAATGTATTGCCAACCTCCGGACGGAATTTTAAATCTGCAATAACCAGTTAAAGGTTAGCAACCTTGAACATTTTGAAACGCAACCCCCTCGCCTATCACAAGTCGGTATTTAATTATAAGCCGCATGGAGCACCAACAAAGCCATGCAAAGCAACTTGGGTTGGAAACCACGCATTTTCAAAAATTTTTTTGGAGAAAATAATACCCATCTCAATAAAATAGAAATAGTATTTAATAAATTCGCCACTGCCGCGATTGCAATGGTCACGCAAAAAAAAATAAAAAATGACTACTAAAAAAAACTTTATTTATTCTTTTGCTTTATCAGTTAGCATTTTAGCCTGTCCTTTTTCAAACTTGCTGGCGCAGGAATCCAAGGAATATTTTCCCGATCCTGACACCGCCATACAACACCGGCTGGAAGAATGGCAGGATCTGAAATTTGGCCTGCTTATGCACTGGGGGGCATATAGTCAATGGGGCATCGTAGAGAGCTGGAGCATTTGCCCTGAAGATTTAAGTTGGGCATCAGGAGCCAGAAAGAAAGATTTATCCGGCAATTACCATGATTATGTAACGGGATATGAAAATTTAAAAACGACTTTCAACCCTTCGCAGTTCAACCCCGAAAAGTGGGCTGCGGCCGCAAAAGATGCAGGCATGAAATACATGGTCTTTACCACGAAACATCATGACGGCTTTTGCATGTTCGATTCTAAGTTTACCGATTATAAGATTACCGACCCCGGTTGCCCCTTTTCAGGCAACCCGCGCAGCAATGTAACTAAAGAGATATTCTCGGCTTTTAGAAAACAAAATCTTTGGATAGGCGCATATTTTTCCAAACCCGACTGGCACAGTGATTATTATTGGTGGAAGAAATTTCCCGCCAGCGACCGCAACCCCAGCTATTCTATAGAAAAACACCCGGAGCGTTGGAAACAATTTTCTGATTATACGCACAGTCAAATAAATGAACTGGTGAGTGATTATGGGAAAATTGATATCCTGTGGCTTGATGGCGGCTGGGTGCGCAAGAAAACTAAAGAGGAAGTAACGGCTGAATTGCTTGAAGAATATGAAGGCAGCCGCTGGGCGAGAAATCCGCAAAGCCAGGACATTGATATGCCACGCCTTGTGAAAGAAGTGAGGGTAAAACAACCAAAACTCATCGTGGTTGACAGGGCAGTACCGGGTGAACAACAAAATTACCTTACTCCGGAACAACACATTCCCGAGACAGGCCTGCCCTATCCCTGGGAAACTTGTATGACGATGGGCAACAGCTGGAGTTATGTACCCAACGATGTATATAAGCCGGCAGATGAATTGATAAAAAAACTGGTGGACATCGTGAGTAAGGGTGGGAATTACTTATTGAATATTGGTCCCGGCCCCGACGGAGAGCTAGATCCTGTAGCGTACAGCAGGCTGAAAGAAATAGGCGCCTGGATAAAAACGAATGGCCCGGCTATCTACGGAACCAGGATGTTCACAGAATATGGCGAAGGAGAAAATATCCGTTTCACACAAAGCAAAGACGGAAAGACTAAATATATTTTCCTTTTCGGGTACCCAAAAGACAAAGTTCTTTTCTCAAAAATGCCCTTCGGAAAAAATACAAAATTGCAGTTGATGGGAAGCAATGCAAAGCTAAGCTGGAAGCAGCAGGAAAATGGTGTGGAAATAAATATGCCCGATGCGCTTAAATCAGCCTCTGATTTTGTTTGGGTTATTAAGGTGTCAGGATAACCGCGCGGGCTTTTAATATACCATAAGGTAATGAAGGCACCTGGTCCATTTAAATGATTTTTTTATTCAAAACATCATTCATTAATTTTTACACATCGCTATGCTGAATAGAAGAGACCTGCTTAAAATATCTTTTGCGCTGGCTGCAGGCGCAGCGATTCCCCAGCCTGTTAAGGCTGCTTTTAACACGCCGAAAGGACCATTCCGGTTTTGCCTGAACACCAGCACGATCATGGGGCAAAAGCCGGGATTGCGGCGGTCAATTGAAATCGCTTCCCTGGCCGGTTATGACGGCATGGAGCTTTGGATAAACGACATAAGAGATTATTTGAAGGAGGGAAATTCTATTGAATCACTGGCCAAACTTCTTTCATCAAAGAACATGGTAGTGGAAGATGCCATAAGCTTTACCGGATGGATGGCAGATGATGACACTAAAAGAAAGGTAGCGCTGGAAACGTTAGAAGAAGAAATGAAAATAATGGCCGCACTTGGTTGCCATCGGATTGCCGCACCGCCGGCAGGAGTGAGTAAAGACAAGCCCCTCGATTTTCAAAAAGCAGGTGCCCGTTACCGTGAGATACTTGAACTTGGCAGAAAATACAACGTAATGCCGCAACTGGAGTTCTGGGGCGCCTCTGGCACGCTTTACAACCTGGGCCAGGCGATGGCCATAGCCTCCGCTGCCAATGACCGTGATGCCCGCATCCTTCCCGATGTATATCATCTCTTCCGTGGTGGCTCCGGCTTTGACAGCCTGGGCATGCTTAGTGGAAAAATAATTGAAGTGATTCACATGAATGACTACCCTGCTTCCAAACCGGTGGAAGAGCTAACAGACAGCGACCGCGTATATCCCGGCGATGGCGCGGCACCACTGAAGCAAGTCTTGCGTGACCTGAAAACTATGGGTGGAACGAAAGTGCTTTCGCTGGAACTTTTTAATAAAAATTATTGGGATCAGGACGCATTGCTGGTAGCAAAGACTGGCTTGCAGAAAATGAAAGCGCTGGTAAATGACGTGATGAGATAAGCTGGAAATACCGAAATTCTTATTCTCTTTCAAAAGTGCTCGTCTGGCTCAGAAATTTAAAAACCCAGTAGCCTTTTATTTTTAGCAAATTATCATTGGTCAGCCAAACTACTGAATCCCACTTTTTACCGTTTCGGGCATCATAAATTATACCGTCTACATATAACTTTTCGGAAGCGTCGTAATGAAGGCCGTCTACAACATCTGTTCCCACGAGCATCCTGGAACGTAAGGCAGGATCGGGATTCTTTCCATCCCTGTAATCATTCTTTCCATTTTCATCCTCTTCGAGCCAAACAATCTTCGCCTTGAATTCTTCCTGTTGTTTGTACACTTCTATTTTACAATTTCTTGCCGTGGTAATCCACGTACCAAGAATTGCATCCGGCGTTACCTGGGAAAAGGTGAGGAAGATAGATAACGAAAACGTTAAGGTCGCAATGGTTTTTTTCATGGTGGTTTTTCAAGGATGTTGCTTAAAGATCACATAAAAAAACCGTAATGTGTATAAAACCCTGTAAAGTGTTCCACCTGAGCAGGTCATTTTGGTACCTAGGTTTTGCTACGAATGGTTCCTTGATAAGAGGATGCGCCGTACACTTTAATTTTGCACCTTCAAGTTTTACACTACATATTTCAATACCGAAAAGATCAACGTAAATTCTTCGTTGCAGCGGCGTTCCGTCGCGTGATTCGAAATTCGGTAGCTTAATAAGCAATAAATGCCGCTTCGCGATAATACACCCTACTCTCTGCTCTCACCTCACCGAACTGTTTTCTTAGACTTTAATGAAATTCTTCCAAAAAATGCCGGTGGCGAAATTTATCCAAATGAATTAATAGGTCTAATTTAAAGGCAGGATAAAATCAACCATCTCATGACCACGCGATACGCACACCTTGTCGGCAGCATGCCATACGACAATGAAGAAACTGCCATGACTCACGCGCTCGATATGCTCGGTGATCATCTCCATTCACTACCTGATGGTGAGGTTGGCGAGAAGTCTG
>JBDSPQ010000128.1:0-4165 GCA_039930305.1 Ginsengibacter sp.
ACTATACTTAATTTTAAAATCTATAAAACGGCTAAATACAAGAACAACTTGGGAGAAACTGGAAAACCTATACACGAAAGTACTAAGGAAAATTGAAGAGTGGTATAAGCGGCAAGAAAGTAACCAACCCGAAACAAGCTATCGCTATCGGACTTTCAGAAGCTCGCGAGGATGGCGCAAAAGTTCCAAAAAAAAGCAACAGTAAATCAGCCTCCAAAAAAACCCTCTTCAAAGTCACCGGAAAAAAAAATTAAGCCGGGATTCCTCCCTGAACGGATATCAGGGAGTGGCGGTCACATTGATCTCTTCCGGAACAGGCTTTTTGCGCCGGCGACGTAGTCCCCAGAGCTGTCCCTTATGAAACACGGGTACCTGGTCGCCCAGAACTTTGCCCCATGGCTTCAGTTCATTAATCCTGTCAAAAATTATTTTGAGTACCGCAATGAAAGGAATGGATAAGAACATTCCCGAAACCCCCCAAACTGCGCCGCCTAGTAATACAATGATGATGGAGACCAAAGCATTGATCCTCACTTTAGAAGACACGATGCGTGGAACCAGAATATTATTATCAATGAACTGGATGATCATATAGGCTACCAAAATACCAATTTGCGTCGTGTAGCCTGTGGTGGTCATAGTCGCAATAAAAATAGGAATGGCGATCGCAATAAGTCCACCTATATAGGGCAGTATGTTGAGTATAGCGCCAATTACGCCGATTAAGATCGCATATTTTACACCGAGAAGCATGAGAGCGGCAGAGTTCATTATGGCAACAACTATAGCTTCCATTAACAATCCCACCATGTAGCTTTGAATCGCAGTTTTAGTTTCTCTTAGTACATGGCCCACCTGCGTTGAATTGTGCTCGGCAAAAATTTCATACAAAAAATTAAGGATTAATTTTTTGTAAAACAGCATCAAAAATATGTAGATGGGAATCAATATTACAGTGCTAACGGTGCCCAACACGGTCCCCAACGTTTGACCGACCAACGGTTTTAAATTATCACCCGCATCAGCCATAAGCTGCTGCTGCTTGGCAATTGAAATAGAATAATTACTTTGTAGCCACACCTGGAAGTGTGTAAATATATTGGCAAACCTTGTTTTCAGCAGCGGCAGGTTATCGGAAAATTTTACCACCTGTGAGGAAATGAAAACCATTACTCCCGCCACCAGCAGGATAGATACCAACAGTGCTATAATTATAGCGGCAATGCCTGGTATTTTCTTTTTACGAAGCCAGTTGACAAATGGATTTAGAAGAATGGCAAACATGGTAGCGAATGCCAGTGGCACCAATATAGATCTTAAAATAAAGAGGATGTAGACAAATATTACAATTCCGAAAAGGGTCACAGTGCACCTGAAGTAAAAAGGATATTTTTTTTCCATTAGGTTAAAAAGGTTGATCAGCCAGGGCTAAATATTTTACTAACATACTATATTTATATCATAATATTTTTTTCTGGCTAAACTGAATCACAGAAAATACGGTTGAACAGAATGACAACCTGAAAAATGAATAAAATGACAAAAAGTATGTTATTGATGCTATTAATTTTAATGTGCATCGGTGCTCATGCCCAGGATAATGCGGGTGAGAAACCCGGCCAATTTGACTCCTCTCTTGCAAAGCAACTTGGTGCAGATGATTATGGAATGAAGCAATATGTAATGGCCTTTTTAAAAACGGGCGCTAATGTTGAAGTTGATTCGGCTAAGCGCTCCCAGCTGCAAATGGCACACTTAAAAAATATCATACGCCTGGCAAATGAAGGAAAGCTCATTTTGGCTGGTCCATTTTTAGATAACCAGGCTGTTCGCGGAATTTTTATTTTCAACGTCACCAGTATTGAAGAGGCCCAAATGCTCACTGAATCTGATCCTGCTGTAAAAGCGGGTGTCCTTCAAATGGAAATGAGGCCCTGGTATGGGTCCGCGGCATTGATGGAATTGACAAAACTTCATAGCAGGGTCCAAAGAAAAAGTATCGTGGATGAATAGACTCACATCAACCATGCATGCAAGGCCTTTGTCGTCCAAATATTTATCCTAATTATGCTACGAAGCAGTAACTGCATTGATGCTCCTGGGCACGGCCAACAGCCCATACACCGGAAGGGACTATTTCAATTCCGGGCAATACTCCAGCCACCCATTCTTTTTTTACCTCATCGGCTTCTTTATTCATTTGCAGAGCGGCTGCTGCGCTATATACCGTAAGCGCCATATCACAAACGCAAAATATCACCCCGCTGTCTTGCAGTTCATTAATCCCAATGGCAACATTTCCTAATCCCGGTATCTTAAAGTCTCCTTCCTTCGGCTGCCAAAACATATTCCGTGTGGAAGAAGCCTTTGTGGCTTCGTCATTTACTTTAAACATTTCACCAAACTTGTATTTTTCCCAAAGTTTTGATTCCATCGCAAAGGGAATGGCCCCGTGTCGAAGCACGACCACAACGCTGGATTCTTTTTCAGGTGTGCCGGTCTTTTCGTTCGTTATTAGAAATACTCGTGACCAGGCAAATGGCAAAATTGACCTCGGTTCAGTTACGTCAAAGACAATCCGGTGCTTTCCCTTTATTTTATTTAACCAGGCTTCCGGGTCGGCATCAGAAGAAGTGAGGAGTGACCCGGCAGACGCCGGAATTGCAGGCGTAAGCATAGTAAGGCTCATAGCCGCTGCGCCGGTGGCGACCTGACGCAGGAAATCGCGCCGTTCGTTGGCGGGTTTTACATTGTTCCTTTTCATGACTTGAAATTTATAAGTAAACAAAAAATATTTTCATTGTCTGGAGGTCGAAGCGAACATATTTTCGGGATTAACAGCAGAACCCGAAAAGTTTTTACTGAAATCCGCTATATAACTTTCGGCTATTAGAAATTCAAAATCCTCATTTGGTTGTTTTGCTCTTCGCATCATCCTCCATTTTTTGCAGGGCATTTATAGAACTATTATTAAAAGGAAACTTTTCAAGAGAAAGCTGGTAATATTTTTTTGCATTGGCCAAATCGCCGGTTATTAAGTAGAACTCCCCCATTGAATCATAAGGATTCGCACCCTCGGGATAAGCCGCAATATATTTTTCAAAATACTGCTTTGCCATAGCATTGTCTTTCTTCTCAGTCATATAATAGTAGCCCAAAAGATTGTTTACAGACCCGTCGTCAGGAAATTTTTTCATATACTCCTGCGCTGCTGCAAATTGTTCGTCAGGAGTCTGGCGCGTAACTACATAAAAATGCTGCAGGATTTCACCGTCAGGAAACATGTCGTGGAGTTTTTTCCAGGTACCCATATTTTGCTCCCTCGTCATGGAGCTGTCAGCCATTGATGCGAATAATTTTTCACCATCCGTTTTGTTCGCAGCGCTTTTCAGGGCTCTTGCAGCAAATGCATCACGGGTTTTGCCACGGGTCAGATTGGACATAAACACCAGGGGAATGGTAAAATCCGGATCTAATTTTAAGGCTGAGGTAAAATCAAAATATGCCTGTTCGAATTCAATATTCATAAAATGCTCCGCCCCCTGTCGTGCAAGTTCCCTAGCTTCAGCAGAGGTGGTAGTCCAGGTCATTCGCTTTTCCTGTGTGTAACCCTTTACATTCACCAATACCAGCACAGCCATAGCAATGCCGAATGAAATCTTTCTCATGTGAAAAGTTTTATTTTTTATTTACAATATATAACTGTGGTGCAGAAATTAGCAAGACTTGTGCAAGCAGAGAGGTTATGTAAGATACATATATTATAGAAAGATAAAAATTACTGTATCTAAAACACTATATAGCAACTTCAAATTCAAAAAAATGGCTCGTTGCAACCTTTTGCTTTAATATGACGTATAAATAAACATAACATTGCAAAGGTTTCCCAATGTTCAGGTTAGGTTGTAAAAAAAATAGAATTAATTTTAGATGAAGGCGTTCAGCTTTGAATGACTAAACAGGTAATTATTTTTTGGAGCAAATACTTACAATAATAAACGGTTGCAGGAAGAACGATCATAAATATCAAAAGATATTGTATGAAAAGTATCATATGTATTCACTCAGAATTGTGTTCAGGTACATTTATAATTATGAAGAAGCTACCGAGGTAACCAATGATGGATTTGTGAAATTCTTCCTTAACATTGAAAAATTCAGGTGG
>JBDSPQ010000129.1:0-3023 GCA_039930305.1 Ginsengibacter sp.
CTTGGCGTGCTCGGTGACTGTTATAAAATGCAGGTGTACGAATTGGCCCGGTTTATTAATTCAACGAAAGAAATTATTCCTTTAAACATTATTACAAAAGAACCTTCAGCTGAACTGCGGCCAGATCAAAAAGACAGTGACAGCCTTCCGCCCTATGAAATTCTTGATAGAATTTTATACCAATACATAGAACGGGTAAAAGGACCGAATGAAATAAAAGCACAACAATTTGACGCGGCTCTGGTTGACCGTATACTTAAACTCGTAAATGTGAATGAATACAAGCGCAATCAATTTTGCCCCGTCATTCGTATATCTCCAAAGGCTTTCGGAGTTGGCAGAAGGGTGCCTATAGTAGCTAAATACCTCAGTTAATAAGATGTAAATTTGTGAAAAACAGGATTTAGAAATTGCTAAGATCAATATTTAAAAAGTCATTTTATGGAAGCATATATAATTGAAGGTTTCAGAACCGCCGTGACAAAATCAAAAAGAGGGGGATTTAGATTCTATCGCCCCGATGATCTCGCGGTAGATGTTATAAAAGGATTGCTTGCATCTGTCCCGGAATTAGACAGCAAAAGAGTGGACGACCTCATCGTAGGTAACGCTGTACCCGAAGCCGAGCAGGGATTGCAAGTCGGGCGAATGATAAGTGTTAGAGCCCTGGGCATTGAAGTGCCGGGAATGACTGTAAACCGTTATTGTGCAAGCGGGCTTGAAACAATTGCGATTGCCACCGCGAAAATTAGAAGTGGCATGGCCGATTGCATTATCGCGGGTGGTACAGAAAGCATGAGCATGGTGCCCACATCCGGGTGGAAAACAGTACCGGCTTATTCCGTCGCGTCCGAAACACCAGATTATTACCTGGGCATGGGGCTGACAGCCGAGGCTGTAGCGAAAGAATATGAAGTGTCAAGGGAACAGCAGGACGAATTTAGCTTGCACTCGCATGAAAAGGCATTGTCCGCCATTCAAAATGGCTACTTTAAAAGTGGTATTCTTCCGATGCCGGTCGAAGAAATTTACGTCGATGAAAATGGCAAAAAGAAAACAAGAAATTTTGTAGTAGATACTGATGAGGGCGTTAGAGCGGACACGTCTATGGCTGCCCTGGCAAAATTAAAACCTGCATTCGCCACAGGTGGCACGGTTACCGCCGGCAATTCTTCCCAGACAAGCGACGGTGCGGCTTTCGTAATAGTTATGAGCGAAAAAATGATGAATGAACTTAAACTAAAACCTATTGCAAGACTGGTGGCTTGCGCAAGTGCGGGTGTGCATCCCCGTGTGATGGGTATTGGTCCAGTAGAGGCTGTTCCAAAAGCGCTCAAACAGGCAGGTCTTTCACTTTCTCAAATTGACCTGGTAGAACTTAATGAGGCTTTTGCTTCACAATCACTTGCGGTCATCAAAACACTCGGGCTCGACAGCGATAAAGTAAATATAAATGGCGGTGCCATAGCCCTCGGTCATCCTCTCGGATGTACCGGCGCTAAACTATCTATACAGATAATTAATGACATGAAACGGCTCGATAAAAAATATGGAATCGTTACGGCATGTGTTGGTGGAGGCCAGGGAATAGCAGGAATTATTGAAAATCTTTAGCGCAATTTTTTTCTTTTATTTAGAATTTGACACCAAGGCCAAGTGCAATGAGCGATTTTATCTGCAAACCAGGTGACTGCTGATTTTTACCAAATAGTTTTATATCATCATCATAGATTAGGTCCAACTCCAGGCTCGCGGTAAGTAATTTTGAAAGTTTCCCCGAGATCAAATTATTCATAACAATATCCACATTTTGAGGATTGTGCGCATAATTTGAAAATAGGTCCAGCCTGCCATTATACGTAATTACGGAGTTTAGGTTTTTCAAATATTTGATACTCGCAAAGGCGCCTATTTCATTCAGGAAATTTTCGCCTGGAGTAACCCCGTATGCTCCCCTCGCAGATAAACTGTCGTTATTCACGATGATCCAGCGTGAAGTAACAGGCGATGCAAAAATCGAAAGCCCTTCAACAGGCTTATAATCTAATCCAAGGCTGAGTATCACATAGGCAGGCGCAAAGAAATCGGAAAGTAATTTCTTATTATTTTCATCAATGTAGTTATAACCTTTCGCAAATTGTGTACGTAGATTGAAGAGCGTCGTTACATTTAGTTTAGGGTTTAAAGCATAGCCTAACTTGGATAATAAATCAATGCGATCATCATTTTTCCTGCTGCCAAGACTGGTGGTATTTAAATAACCAAAATTTAAATCGAGGGTGTTATCCCAACTATACTTATTTTTTTTATAAAAAGCATACACACCGAAAAAAGAGTTAAGCGTAAAAGAAAAATCATCACCACCGGCGCTCCAATTACTTTGGCTTCCCTGCCCTACGTTCAGGTTAAAAACCCCGCCGGTATTCCAGGTTTTAGGAAGTACGCTATCTTTTTTTATTGCCTTCGCAGCCGCTACCTGCATGTCTTTTACGGTAGGGTCTTGTGAAAAACCACTTATAGCAATGCAAATGGAAATCGATAAAAAGAATATTCTTTTGGCAAAAGGGTAGAAATAGTAAGTCATAAAAAGAAACATTTTAGGGGTTTAGGATAACAATTTAGTTTATACAATAATTGATTCAAAAATATTAAACATTCGATCTAATCTATATCGATTGAAGATTGAATGATAAGAATTAATTTGTGATTAAATATTTTAAGTTTTAAATAAAAAATTTATGGAAGAGCTAATAAAAAAATTACAAAACACACATGGCCTCTCGAGCGAACAATCCCATGGAATATTAACCACAATTACAGACTTTATCAAAGAAAAGTTCCCTATGGTGAGTGGAGCTATTGATAATCTTTTTCAATCTGGTACCACACCGTCAGGACCCGCTACCACACCCGCCGACGTGCAAGCTGGAGTTGCGACTCCGGTTCATGATGGCGGCGATTTCCTCGATAAAATATCAGACTATATACCCGGAGCAACCGGTCAGAAAATAGAAGATATTGCG
>JBDSPQ010000130.1:0-3926 GCA_039930305.1 Ginsengibacter sp.
ATTTTAGTATTTGGATGAAGTAATTTCTTATACTCCTTTAAATTATGTACCAATGCATTCAGGTTAATGGAAAGCACGGTCTTGTGAACTTTCTTTTCAAGAAAAGATACAATTTCCTCAAAACCAAAAGACCGGGCGCCCTTGACCAATATGCTTTCATTTTGAAAAATCGTCGGTGAGCTGTGTTTTAAAAAATCGTCGGTGGAAAGAAAAAAAAGCGACGATGGAATTGAAGAAAATTCTTTTTGACACTTATAAATTTCCGGGCCAATGGCAATGAGCTTATCTACTTTTCCCTGCTGTAAAAGATTGGATACGTCAGCATATAATTTCTGCGGCTTCAGACCAGATTGCAAAATGTCCGAAAGAACGATACTCCTTGAATTATGCTGCTTTTGTTGAGCCAGGAAATTAAGCCCAATACCAAGGGAATGCAAATCATTGCTATAGCTGTCGTTAATGATGGTGCAATGATTGTTTCCTTCTTTGATCTCCAAACGCATTGCAATAGGATACAAGGTTGAAAACTTTTGAATCGTTTCTTCTGTATCCACATCAAGCAACAAACTGGTACACCAGCAGTGAATAGCATTTTCTACTGAAGCATCATCAATAAAAGGAATGGTAACGGCCATCTTTCGACCTTTGAAAATAGCGGTAATGGCTGTCATCCCTTTTGTCTTTCGCAGCGACGAAATTTGCAAAAAATTATCGGCGGATTTGCCCCAATTACATAGCGAAAACTGCTTGTTATGTGTGACTGTTTCTTTATAAAATCGGCGGACTTCTTCGTCCAGTACCACATCATCGCTACAGTAAATTAAATATGAAGACCTGGAAAATAATTTCAGCTTCTCCTGTATTTTTTGAATAGTATTTCTGAATCCTGCCGCGTGTGCCAGCCCAATATTCGTAAATATCCCAATCGTAGGTCGAATCATTTTTTCCAGTAAAATCATTTCGCCGGGTGATGATATTCCGGCTTCAAAGATTGCCAGGTTGTGCGATGGGTTTAAGTTCAAAACACTTAATGGCACACCTACCTGGGAATTATAACTTCCGGGGCTTCGAACCACAGAATATTTGTTCTGCAGGATATAGTTCAGCCACTCTTTTACGATAGTTTTTCCATTACTGCCGGTGATGCCTATTAATGGAAGCCTTAGTTTGGATGGCAGATACCTAAAGTCTTCCCGGTGATGTATTGCTAAATAATGTAACGCCGTAAGCGAATTTTCCACCAGTATCACGTTTGCCCCAGCCAACTTTCCTTCTTCAAAAGACTTTTTTTCTATAACGAAATTTCTGACACCTTTTTCATAAACAAACTTTGCGAACTCATATCCATTTCGATGGGAACTGTGCATCGCAAAGAAAACGGTATCTTCCGGCGATAAAATCTTTCTGCTGTCAAGCGCGAGATTAGTTGGCTCAGCTATCTTAGGGAAATATTGGTGCAATTTCCCCCGTGTGTATTGGGTTAATTCATGGATAGTATAGTTGATGACAACATTCACATCAGGAATTCCAGGTTTTTTTTTTATTAACGCGGTCTGGGAAATTGCGTGTATCCCTGGTCGTAAGAATGACTGACAACAAAATCGCGCCGGAGATACAACATACAATCACTACCAACGACAACCAAACCGGTAAATGAATACCAAAATATTCTACCAGCATTTTCATGCCAATAAATATTAACACTATTGCAATTCCTTCCTTAAGAAATCTGAATTTTCCTACTGCGCCACGAAGAAGGAAAAAAAGCGATCGCAAACCAAGCACAGCAAAAACATTCGAGGTATAAATCACCATTCTATTTTGCGTAATGGCGAAAACGGCAGGAATCGAATCCAGCGCAAAAACCACATCTGTCGTGGCAAGCATTACCAACACTACAAAAAGTATGGTAAAATATCTTTTTCCATCAATCTTTCTCCAGAACTTCCCCTCAGCGGGATGGTCCGTTATGGGGATAATTTTTTTTAGAAACCGGTACACAGTACTGCTTTCAGGCTGAAAATCACTGGCTTCATTTACCAGGAACATCTTAACCCCCGTATATACAAGGAAGCCTCCAAAAACATATAATATCCAGGTAAATCTTTCAACAAGTACAATACCTGCCGTAATGAAAATTATCCTTAGAAAAATAGCCAATAATATTCCCAGTAATAAAACCCTGTTAGTGTACCTATCCTGAATACCGAAATAAGAGAATATAAGAATAAACACAAAAATATTGTCTATACTGAGCCCCCACTCCATAAGATAAGCGCTCAAATATTCAAGTGCGATGGTTTGTCCATCCTCAAACCATATAAAAAGAAAAAATCCCAGGCCCAGGCCAACCCAAAACAGCGTTTGGTAAAATGCCTGCCTGAGAGAAATGGCGTTTGCTTTCTTGCTAAGTAAGCCAAGATCTATAGTAACTGAAATGACCAGCACAATTCCAAACACCAGGTAGGTCCATTCAGTTGCATTCATTTATAAAAATTCTGGTAAAGATAAGTTTTGAAACCCGGAAGATATGGGTGGTGAATGCCTGGCTTACCTGCTATATTTTCTTTTCCTCCACCACTGATAAAAGAATCCAGGTAATATAATGACCAATACAGGAAGAACCATATTAAGTAGTTGCCAGAAAGGTTTTTCAGTCTGTGTTTTTTTGGGATCCAGCAACCTCAACGCGTAGTCTTTCGCCCTGGCTTCACTTAGTGTCTTATCGTTCAACAGGTATTCGATACAATTCTCCACGAACTGCCTGTTTGCAAATGGATATTGGTATTGACTGCCCATAGTGTATGGATTAACCCCCATGGGTATTGGCTGGCCCTGCGCCGTACCATTTAATACGATGTCACCATCCGCAACAATGATCATCTTATTTTCAGCAATATTCTGAGACAAAAAAGGCGTGCCGTATGTAGCCAGTGTATCCATAGAAGCTTGACTTATCCTGTTCCTGAAGAAAGATGTAAAATTTCCTTCCAGCAATACTGCGGCAGGTATATACCTGGAACTATATGCCGCATCCTCTGGTGCATTCCGATTTTCCTGGCCGCTAATAAGGGCCGGCGTCTCGATAGTTCTTGCATTAGCAGATGACCGCAGCAAAACACTTTTCCTAATACCGGGAGCACTCACGGTATCTATTGAATTCACAAACTTACCAGCGACGAGGCCCAGGTTTTTATTTATAGGAGAATTTTGTTCCGATTCAAATAAGGGGAAATAATTCCAGTGTAAAAATTCAAACTGGTTGTTGCCGTTGATATCAAATGGAAGAAAATCGCATTGCAGGTCCATCAGCAAATCCTGGTTGATCCTGGCGCCGTAACGGAAAAACAAATCTTCTAAACCAAGGTTTCTATCGTAAGCCACTACCTGGTTCTTTAATTGCAAACTGTCCATTTCCGCCTCCAGCCTGTCAATAAACCAACATACTTTACCACCCCGCATTATATACTGGTCTATTTTTAGTTTTTCGGCTTCTTTAAATGGGATGGTTGGCTTTATGATCAGCAGCAACTTGAATGTATCAGGGATTAAAGGCTCCTTTTGAATATCTATAGTGAAAAGGTCATAGTTTTTTCGCAGGACATTTTCCACCAGGTCATATGTGCTTACTCCCGAAGGCTCGCCGTTTCCTGTTGAATAAGCTATCAACGGCCGTCTGTTGCTGGTTATTTTATTTATGGCATCTGCAAAATTATATTCCAATAAAGCTTCGGCACTATTAAGCTCAAAAGGAGTTATTATTGTTTTTGTGCCGGAATAGAGTCTTACCGGTATAATCCGATCGCGATAATGAACCATTGCGGCAGGATAAACATATTGAGACCTCTCTCCTTGTTTTACCTGGACTGTCAGGTTGATAGGAATAATCCCGAGGGAAGTAAGTGTATCGGCATAGGTTCTGTCTG
>JBDSPQ010000131.1:0-4941 GCA_039930305.1 Ginsengibacter sp.
AGAGCATCTGCCTTACAAGCAGAGGGTCCGCGGTTCGAACCCGTGTGCTCCCACAGACTTAGTAATATTTTTTTACTTGCACAAAGTATAAAAATATTACTTTTTTTTGGCCTTGCCTGAACAGAATGGTCGGGTGAATGAATAAACTTAAATCGTAATAGTCGCGAGATTAACTGGAATATCATGTTGATTGTGGTAAAATGAATTACCAACTTCCAAAATCAATTTTATTTACGATATTTTAAGAGGAGCTCACAAGTGTAGAATGGGTCTTTTTCGAGCCAAATTCAATAGGAGAGCCCTCGCGGTAAACAGTTAATATAAATCCCAGAGAGGGTAGATAAAGTTTAGTAATCGTATTTTTTACCATTACCAGGTCTCCATCCCTTGAGATAACAGGAAAATTTAGAGCCTCAAACCTGCGACTGACATCTACAAGAGACTTTTCAACAGAAATATTTTGATTTTTTTCAACAAAATCTTTTAGGATAACGATATCCTCATGTTCAAAAATAACAGGCTGCGACAGCCAGTATACGATATTTACCACGCCACTAATTTTAGCTATTTTGCTCAGCCCTTCTTCATCGGTATTCACAAAGAGGTATCGTGGGAAAAGTGGGGTAGCCATAACTTTTCTCTTCCAATTCGTCTTGGTGATAGTTTCATTTAAAGGAAGGTAAATCCAAACCTTTCTATTGACAAGTGTCTTTGATATTTTTTCTTCACACCCTGTTTTGGTGTAAATAAGGTACCAATTGTTCATTATATCTGCATTTAAAGTATAGGGTTTTGCAGTTTTTCATGTGGCATTTTACCGCTTTTTCTAGGATTGGAAGGTGGTTGGATTCGGAATTATTCAAAAAGTTTAACGCCAATTTAAATATTTATTTTTTTTCTTTTCTGAGTTCTTTTTTTATCACCATATACATAGCTATAGCCATATCCATAACCCGTGTTGTTTTTTATGAAGCCTCTTGATTTTATAGCGTTAAAAATAATCGCAGGGTTTGATAAAGGATTAATTCTATTGTTTTCATCAATTCGCTTTACAAGTATTTTCGGAGTGTATTTATGTCGAACTATATACAATGTGGCATCACAATACTCTGAAAGCAAGTTTGCATCAGTTACCAACGCCACAGGGGCTGTATCAATCACTACAAAGTCAAAAAGGTTTTCAAGGTATGATATGAAATCCTTTGCTTTTCCATTTGACAATAGTTCTGAGGGATTATCGGGCAAAGTACCTGCAGGAATAAAGAAAAGATTTTCGTGATCTTTTATCCTCCTGATGATTTCTTCAGGTTCCTTATCTCCGGTTAAATAGTCGCTAACACCCGGCTCTTCCTCTATATTTAATATTTCACCCAAAGAAGGGTTATTCATATCAAGATCAACGAGTACCACTTTTTTGCCTGTTAGGGACAGGCTTATTGCCAGGTTCGCTGCAACAAAACTTTTCCCCTCTCCTGAAATACTGGACGTTATTAATAACTTTTTTGCGTGCTCACCTAATCCCAGGAAGCTAAGTGCTACCCTCAGCTTTCGAAATTCTTCAGCAGAAAATGTTCTTTTCCCGGCTTCAATAACTATAGGTGATTTAGATTTTTGGAAATTAATTTCCGCCAAAACTGGAAAGGAGGTGCTTGCTTCTATTTCGGACCGGTATAAAACTTTACCATTGAATGCATCTCTGATAGTGATGTAAGCCACCGGAATAACAAATGCCGTGATAAGGCACATTAAATATATTAATGACCTTTTTGGACTAACAGGACTATGTGATGCCAATGCACGGTCTACAATCTTACTGTCAGACGAAGCCCCTGCGTATGATAATTGGCTTTCTTCTCTTTTCTGTAGCAAAAATGAATAAATGCTGCTTTTAATAGATTGTGCACGGCTGATTTCTACAAGCTGTCGTTCTTTGGCGGGTATTCTTTCTAACACTGAATTATATGAGCCATTAGTAGAATAAAGACTGTTTTTGCTAGCCTCAAGGCTCCTACGCTGGCTTTGGATATTTTTAATAATATCAGGCTTTATTTTTTTGATTTGGTCTGAGACTGACCCAAGCATAGGATTATTCTCACCTACTGTTGTTTTGAGTTTTGCATATTCCAGTTCTGTATTATACAATTTTCCTACAAGTGAATTCAAAGTCGGATCGCTTACGCCTAGTGTTGACGGAACAATGCCGTTGGTATTATCATCGTTTTGTACAAAATTCTCAACTTCATTAAGCACAGAAAGCTGATTATTCACTTCGGATAATTTTTGATCATTATCACTGACATTTTGAAGAAACAGTTCACTTTGGGAACTAAGATTTGCCGCGCCTGCTCCTGATTTGTAATGCTGAATTTGGCCTTCAATGGAATCCAGTTCGTGGGTGACAATTGCTAATCTTTCTTCTACAAAATCCAGGGTGTTTTTTGCCAGGTCACTTTTTTCCAGAAGCCCACTGTTGCTATATGAGTTAAGAACTTCATTCAAGATGTCCTCAGCCCGGCCGGGATCTTCGTCCACAAAGCTTAAATTAATGATAGTAGATGTTTTCCCAGAAGCATAGGCTGCCAAATTGCCGAGAAAGGATTGCGCAACATTTCTCGGATTTGACAAATTAAAAAACAGCGGTTTTGTAGTATCATAAACATTTCTAAGCTCATTTGGAATAAACTTAAGAACTCCATAGGGAGTATTTACCCATTCATTTAACTGGTATTTAATTTTCACACTATCAGTCGAAATAGTTATGGTATTGTCTTTATTTAGCTTTATAAATACATTTGACACTCCCTTTAGGGAATCCGGCTCCTGTGCCTTGATGCTTACTGGTGCAGAATTGTATGCTAATATGGTTTGGATTTTTCCCTTCTGATAGATCGAAGCATATAAATCAAGTTTTTTCACAACATTCATCATCACCGACCTTGACTGTATGATTTCTATTTCGTTATCCAAAAGCTTCTTGGAATCCAGGGCGTCTAATGACTCCACGACTTTGGAATCCTCATAACCTTTCTTGGAATCTTTTACTATTAACGAAGCATCAGCTTCATACATCGGGGTAGTATATCTTAGGTATAGAAATCCAACAGTTAAGCAAATAAATAAAAGAATAATAAACATAGGCCAATAAGGCACATACTTCATGACCAGCTGGATCAAAGTGTTCTCTTGCGGTGAGTTTTTTGGCGTGGAATTCTGCGTATGCATTTTATTAGAAATTTTATATTGATCGTTAATTTCTCAACCGGGTTATAACAAGGACTAGCAAGGATAACCCGCTCAAAACAGATGGCAATAATTGTCTTGATAAAGATCCGGTAACCGCCTTGGCTTTGTTTGGCTCAACGTACACGACATCATTAGGCTGAAGATAGAAGTACGGTGAGGTGATAAAGTTGCTTGAATTTAGATCTATGTGGCGTGTCTTTTTAAGGCCGTCCTCTTCTCTAATTAGCAATATATTGTCCCGTCTGCCATAAATTGTCAAGTCGCCTGCCAGGCCAAGAGCTTTAATGAGTGATATCTTCTCATTTGGTACGGTAATTACTGTTGGATGACCTACTTCTCCAATGACAGTCACCTCGTAATTCAAGTATCTGATATCCACAATCGGATCAATGAGCAATTTTTTTTCCAAAATGGTGTTAGTAATATTCTCGCGCAATTCCTTTCGTGTTATTCCTACGGCTTTAATATTTCCAAGAACAGGCAACAATATATATCCATCATTATCAACTAAATAACCCATGCCTTGGTTGCGACTTGATCCATTTACAGTGCCCGACCCACCTCCCCCGGAATAATTACCCTGATTAAATATCGAAGATGCTTCAGCATTTAAACTACTAATTGTTATGGTTAAAATATCATTCTTTCTTATTAAGATGGGCTCTCCACCATTGGTACTCGCAAAAGTGGTATCCGATATGTTATTGAAATATGCGGTTTTATTGCTGGTAGTACAGGAGGTATATGCCAACAAGAAAACGAAGCCAGCTGAGAGAAAAGAAAAACTTTTAGACATAATGTTTTAGTTGAAATTGCACGATCGTACGAAGTGAAGCACCTGGATGGAGAAGTGTTTTGCTTGTTATGAAATCAAATTCTAATAAGATTTTTTAAAAATCCGTTTATTATATTATTCAGATATGTAAAGATTAACGTGGATAAAGATTTTTAGAGGTAATCTCAGCAAAATTATCATTTTTAGCAGGAATTCGCAATTAAAGCTTTAAGGCCTTATGTGATGTCCAGAAGGTCTAGTAATATGTCCAACACTCTTTTGATCAGATAAATTACCTTTTTGTTCCTTTCCTGGTTTCAATTTAAAGTACGAGATATAATGTATGTGCATATTAGAAATCAATAAATTTCTCCTGGTGCTTGCAACTCCCGAATTAAACATTTACTTTTATCTCCAACTTACATTCTATCCCCCTTACCCCATACCTCCTCTGAATTCCAATCTAAATTTTATTAGTAATGCGTTTTGAGATCTTAATATTGTAAGATATCTAAGTCGTCATTTCCTTCTCCAATTTCTTTGATAAAGCCATAACGGAATTCTTGGTCGGGTATTGCGGTTTACGGGAATTGCTATAAAAAGTGTTACTGTATATTTCGTAAATCTTACAAATTTCCCAGACCTTAAATCCGGTTTCTAAATCTTCCAATTTCCGCGGAAATCCAAACATTATTAGTGATTGGCATCAATTTTATTTAATAAACATTTTGATATTATGAATACTTTTTACACCGCTTACACGAGACTTCTGCAAGGAACTTCTTATTATTTTGTAAAAAAATTCTCTTCCTTTCCTGACCTGAATGATGTTCCGGATATTTTGGAGAACTTGGGCATGCATGCAGATTTTGAAGAGGCATGTAAGATCGCCAAATTATATGATGCAGGGATAAAGCAACAAT
>JBDSPQ010000132.1:0-4075 GCA_039930305.1 Ginsengibacter sp.
ATGCATGCGGGAAAGAGAAGATTCTATAGAAAGGCTCAGAAAATGGGGGAAATCAGAACTCGAACAAACCATTGCCGAGTATGAAGAGGAGTTAACGTATTGCAAAATAACTGAGACACCCCCTATGTGCCGGATTTTTGAAGAAAAAATATACCAGTTGAAAGCCGCCATGAATGCTATTGAAACAAACCAGGTGCCTGCCTGAAATTTAGCATTAATACAAAGCTTAATTACAAAAGCGTTTACTACACACTCTTTCGAACCTGCCTGACCATTTACTCGATCAGGATTTTTAGTATATCATTTTTTTGATCCGGCGAACTTACCTGTAAAAAGTACATACCAGGCTGTAGGGCAAAATTTGCTGCGTTGATTGTATGCAGGTATTCACTTCCATTTAGTTGAACGGCGCCTTCATACAAGCGCCTGCCCAGCACATCGTATATCCGCAAATCATAATTTCCTTTATACGACGAAGGAAAGTGAATATTGATTTGTGATGCAGGCGTAGGATTAGGATAGACGCGCAGTTTGCCCCGGATTGTGGTGTCAACGGGTGGTGGTGCATTGGGTGCCTCTTTACTGAAGCGGTAAATTTCAATCGCGCTAACCATCGGCCTGTTTACATTAGCACTGAAATCGATGTTAAGCATACCATCGGTTACCGTTACCACAAAATCTTTTATAATAGCAGTGGCGCCGCCACCTGCCTGTTGCGTAAGGTCGAAGTTTACAAGGGCATACTGATCTTCCATTTGAATGTTAAACACCCGTGATCCTTCGCCTCCATTAAAACCTGAACCCCCTACGCCCCAATAAATTTCGGCAAAATGCATTCTCACATGATAGGTGCCGTTGCTTACGGGAAACCGGTAGCGGAATGGCGCCTTATCTCTATTTGAAGACTGCTCGGTAAGGTAAAGCACGTCATAGTCAGTTGCCTCTATATCGTGTACGGACCCGTTAGTAAACGGTTCGAGGTTATCAAATGAATACTTATTGTCTGCCGCCCATACTTCACCGTTTATAGATACGGGTGTCGCAGCGCCACTATTCACCCGGTACTTAGCAGTTACCTTAACATCACTCTCCTTTGCTATTCCAAACAGCGGCACTCTTCGGGGCGTACTTGAGTTGCTATAATGAATAAGCAACTCGGCAATTTTTAACCCTTGTGTTTGCGGTTTAAAACTAACAGTGATGGCGGTGGAGTCGCCGGGTTTCAATTGAACATTTGCCCGAACAGAAACGGAAAACTCGGACTTATTCTCTCCTGCAATTTCCACCGATGTAATAGTTACTGAGGGATCCTGTGAATTATTAGCATATACTCTACCACCATTAATTAAAGAAATTTTTTGCTGTGTATTATCCTGTAATACTACTTCGCCATAATTCACTGCTGAAGGCCTTGCGATCAATTTTGAATAATAAACTGTACCCTCGTATGGCTTTACATTTTCGATGTAATACATATTGTCATTGAAATCAAAATTGGTAAATTCATTTCCCAAATAGTCATTTGCCAATATATATGCATTTGGGATTACGTTGTTGAGAAAATCAAGCGCTTTATAAACCCTTGTTCCTAATTTTTTCCCTGGATTCAGAGAAGGGACGGTGGTATTGCTACTGCCAATTATGACTCCAAAAGGCGCGGCCGGCGTTATGGTTCCCGAGGCTGCTGCTGAGGCTGAACGTCGGGGTGATATTGACTGCCCATCCACACCGATGTGTGTGAAAACACTGACACGGCTTCCTCCATCTTTTAAAAAATACCGGAAGCTTTCAACATTTGTACAGCAATTATGGTAAGCTGCAATTTGACGGATTGAAACAGGTAACATATTATCGGCACGTAAAAAATAATATGGCTTTACTTCATCACCTTTTAGTTTTGCGCTGTCTCCGCTGTCGGGGTCGCGACCTCCAAAGCCAGTGGCGGTGTTGAAGTTGTATGCCTCTAGAATCTCTTGAGAGTAAGGTTCGTGATCCCCTTCGCCCATTCGCTGCCATATCCCATGAAGCACGACGCTTTTTATAGGTATTATATCATCGTTAGAATTTATTAGCAATGTATCTGCCAGCACAGCAGCCCGGCTGGAAATATTGGTAGCAATAAGTTTCACCATCAGATCTACATATTTTCCTGCAGAAACAATGGCCGGTAATTGAGTCGAAGGATTGTAGTCAGCCCCATTATATTTTTCAATAATAAAATGCGAAGTGTTCGTAATAGTTAGATTATTAATGACCAACGGTTTTATTCCATTGTTATGAATTCGCACTCTTGCTATTTCATGATTAGCATTGTACACCGTACCTCTCGTCCAGGGGACTTGAATCCTTGAAAATGAAAAGTGATCATTGGAAGTAACCTTCTCCGGATTTTCAACAAATATCATGGCATAAGACTTTCCGGGAGGGAGGCCATTCAAACTCCCGGTAGTGTCAATTATTAATTGCGGTTTATTGGCAGAATTGTCATTACTATTAAAAGTAAGTGTCGTGTTCTTATTCGATATATCTTTTAACACCAAAGAAACCATCTTGTCGGCTGCGAGTTGGCTTTTGACGAAATCGGTCACGTCGAACTCATAATATTTATCTATATCATTTACCGCAGCTGAACTTAGCTGATTATTTCCCGGTGAGGGCGCATTGTTAAAGGTTATTCCAGTCTCTGTCCAGGAGTCATCATAAATTCCGAGCGCCGTAATTTGAATGGAATTATCGCTATCGGTGTTCCTGCCATAAATTCTCAGTGTGGCGGTTTTAACATTTGATACAGCATCGAGAGAAAATTTTAGGTAGGAATAGCGGGTGAAATCATTAGAGCCAGCGGCCTTTATTACCAGCGAAGCATCGTGCCCAAAATTATTACCAGCACTTGCACCACTTCTTACAAAGGCATCTGCTACCGGGTGCTTCACAACGTTCTGCGCAACGATTGCGTTGCAAAAAAATATGAGTGTTCCGCCGATGCAGCACCGTAACACATAACATTGCAATCGAAATTTGGCTAATTTTTTCACTGGTACAAATTTTTTAAGAATGTATTTGAGAGTTGTCATGGCTCGATTTTTTGGTAAACCCACTCATATAACCAGCAACGAAAAGTTAATCATTTTTTTTCAACCTGAAATTAGCAGCCTGAAGTTGCCGGGCCTGCCAGGCTAATGGCACTGATATAAGATGGTAGTAAATCTGAACTGTAATCGCTAAAATACTCAGCACCCTGCATAGTCAAAACGTGTGCCGGAAGAGCAAAAAAATTACTGGACGAAGCAGGGCAGCTTATGAAGGTGTTGTAAATACCTGCTCCAGCAAGCGAAATAATTCGGGATGATTTTTCTCCATCATCTCAGGCCGTTGAAAAAAATATTCCGCAGCTACTGCCAGAAATTCAGCTTCGCTGGTAGCACCATAAGGATTAATGTCGGAGTGATGTGATTTTATTTGTTGAATTTCTTCGTGTATGCGTGACAGGAAGGGCAGCACATATTTTTGGGGCAACAAATTTTCGGGAATGCCATCAGTACTCCCGTCGGACTTGTCCACGAGATGTACAAATTCATGAATAGCGGTATTGGATGTATCGGTATGATTTAAAAATCCTGAACGAAGATCCTGTTGGGAAAGCAACATAATATTTTGCATAGGGCCATTGCCCACCATGCCCGAAAGGTTTCGATCAGCACCTTCAAGACTGTAATCATGATTAAATGACCCCGGATACAGCAATACTTCATGAATATTACGGTAGGCCCAACCTTTAAAAGAAAATATTGGAATGACAGCAGCGGCGGCCACAAAAATCCGGTCGCTGTCGCTGACTTCGGTTTTAACGCCCGTTATCCTTACTTTTTGTAGAAATGCTTTTATATTCTCTTCGAACCTTATTTTTTCCTGCGATGATAAACGCTGGTAAAAAAGAACATCCTGTTCCAGGATTCGCTGTTCAGTTCCCTCCACCGGCATTTTTAAAACTGGCTTTTTTCGAAAGACGGCAAATAAAAACCCACCAATGAGGAATAAGCTAAAAATAAAAACTGCCAGTTGTATGGTCATGTCC
>JBDSPQ010000133.1:0-3477 GCA_039930305.1 Ginsengibacter sp.
TCAGACACGAAAATATCCGGATCATTTCTATGGCGGATTTTACGGCAGCTAATTCAATAAACTCTTACAAGAAAGCAGGACTTGAAAAAGCGATTTCCGTTGCAAGGGGAAGCCTAATTGTCACCACCGATGCTGACTGTATTGCGGGAAAAAAATGGCTGGAAACCATTGCCACTTTTCACCTTGAAAATGATTTTGTATTTATTGCTGCGCCGGTTGTAATAGATGGCGGATCAAAGGTAAATCACGACTTTCTATCCATCTTTCAGGCGCTGGATTTTATGACCATGCAAGGGATCACTGGCGCCTCGGTAGCAAAAAAATTCCATAATATGTGCAATGGCGCTAACCTCGCTTATACCAAACAAGCTTTTGATATTGCAGGTGGTTTTAAAGGAATAGACAATATTGCCAGTGGCGATGATATGCTGCTGATGCAAAAAATTCAAAAACTTTATCCGCAAAAAATTGGCTTTCTTAAATCTAAAGACGCCATAGTTTTCACCCAACCTGCGGTAAGTCTGCTAGATTTTATGAACCAACGAATACGTTGGGCCAGCAAGTCGGGTAGCTATAAAGATCCTAAAATTACTTCGGTACTTTTTTTGGTTTACCTATTCAATGCCTGGATATTGATGAGCATGATCCTGTCAATTTTTTTCATTCATTTTTTCCAGGTAGTCCTGCTCTTATTTGCCGGAAAAATACTGGTGGAACTTTTTTTTCTATACCCAGTTTCAAATTTTTTTGGGAAAAGACAATTATTGTGGTGGTTTATCCCGGCCGAGCCCTTTCATATTCTTTACATTATACTTGCAGGATGGTTGGGCAGGTTTGGTTCTTACAAATGGAAAGGACGACGTGTAAAATAGTCAAACCAGATTACCAAAATCAGGGTAACAATGCAAGAATCTTTTTCATTTACAGGAAACGCCTGGAAGCGACTTAAACGAAATATCAGTGCTATGGCGGGGCTTGTCATCATCGCACTTTCTATTCTGGCCGGATTATTTGCTTATTTCATTGCAACCGATTCTACCCCAAATGCAGATAGACAGGTGGTAGAAATACAGGCACGCAAGCCAGGCTATCAACAAACTTTCCTGTTAGTAAAAAAAAATAAAACTGTTAGCGAAACAACCGTGATTCAAAGAATGATATACGGGACAGAAGACAAATATTTATATATTCCAATTAACAATTACCAGCTTGTTCGAGATTCAGTTATCGTTAAAAAATATATTGATGAAGGGGTGATGGAAAAGCAGGGCTATCCTTTTAAAAGTCTTGCTCCAAAGGATTTTGTAGTTACAAAAACGTTTTGGCTGGGCACAGATAAATTCGGGCGGGATATTCTTAGCAGATTGATTGTCGGCGTACGTATTAGCCTGGCTGTCGGCCTGATCACTGTCATCATCTCTCTGTCGATTGGTATCTTATTAGGTTCCGTTGCGGGGTATTTCGGTGGAAAGATTGACGACATTATTATGTGGCTGATTAACGTGATTTGGAGCATGCCTACCCTACTTCTTGTGTTTGGTATTACACTCCTGCTTGGAAAAGGCTTCTGGCAGATATTTCTCGTGGTTGGCTTCACGATGTGGGTAAATGTCGCCCGGGTGATCAGGGGACAAGTAATTGCCTTGAGAGAGCTTGAATACATCCAGGCTGCAAAGGCTTTGGGCTTAACTGACCTGCGCATTATAATAAAACATATCCTCCCAAATGTTTTAGGCCCTGTCATGGTGATTGCCGCCTCCAATTTTGCCAGCGCAATCATCATCGAAGCGGGACTAAGTTTTCTCGGCGTTGGAGTTCAGCCTCCGGTTCCCAGTTGGGGGTTGATGATCAAAGAAAATTATAATTTCATCATTACGCACAATCCGGTTCTGGCTCTGGCGCCAGGAATAGCAATTATGATCCTGGTATTGGCTTTTAACCTATTAGGTAATGGCTTAAGAGATGCATTGGATGTAAAAGCATGAAAGATTTTCCCGACAACGTTCTTATATTCTTATCAATTTTCCGGTTTAGACACCTGAACGCTACGCTTGAAACTTTCTGCAAGAGATATTAAGGTTTCTGTCCTCTCGATCCCTTTTATTTTTTGAAGTTCATCGTGCAAAACCGATCTGAGTTGGTTAATATCCTTACATATAATTTCAATATACATACTATAGTTTCCTGTAGTGTAATTGAGGCGGACAATTTCAGGAATTTTGCGCAACTCCTCTGCTACGCTATCATACATAGAACTTTTCTCCAGAAATATTCCGACAAATGCCGTAATGTCGTAACCCAAATTCTTTAGGTTTACGCTCAAACGTTTGCCTGTGACGATCCCAAATTCTTCTAGCTTTTTGATTCTTACATGAATAGTGCCGCCACTTACAAAGAGTTTTTTACCCAGCTCGGCATAGGGTGTTTCTGCATTTCCGAGCATTTCCTGGATGATTTGTAAATCGAGTTTATCAATGTTCAACTTTGAAGCCATACGTAAAAAAAATTTAAAAGTAATTTATACAATCAGCTAATTTATTGATTTAAATCTAAATATTTCTAATTTTACTTAAAAAAGTTTTTTCGTATGGGGTTGTTTATTAGATTTGCATTATTAAAGTTCTTTAAAATTGTGGGGTGATGAAATTTTTGGCAGACATGCCCTCTTGTCTCGGGGGTGGGGAACACAGAATAAACATAGTATAGAGCCGTTTTTACAGCGATGTATTAACGACCAGGGTCGACCACTGAACTTTGTGCTATTGCTAACTGCCCCGTGGAGGTTCGATCCCTCCCCCTACAGCTTAATTAAACCGTTACTATGCTGCAAAAAGCCATATTAGCGGTTTTTTTATTTTTATAGGTTTCACTAAAGTTTCACCAAGCCTCATTCGATTTTTAATAAAAATTCTGCATATTTCTTTTCAATGTAAAACGCCTCAATTTAATCTTGAGACAACTTTTTAGAATATCAATAATTCAAGACATTTTTTTTCTCACCCCCACCATTCAGTCGATCCCACCCAAGGTTTAAATGCGATAAAATCCAACAACAGCAACGGAAGGCTCGAATGTATTTGTTCATGAATTAAAGATGGTATTAGGAAAAGATTTCTTTTTGATCACTATTATTTAGATAAAATCCTTCAAGAACTGCTTCCTATATCTAAACCTTCACTGTGTAAGTTGTAATAACCATCAAGCCTAAGTTTCTCATTTATGCAGAAAAATATTTTAGATCAATAATATTTCCAGGCAATGAATTTGTATTCCATACTTCATGTATTACCAGGGCAGCGCCCAATGCGGATGCCTGTGGAACGGTTGCTGCATATACTTCCATATCCGGAAAAGCCTGGGCTAATAAATTCATATAAATTGTATTATTACTAAATCCACCATCTACAAAAATTCTTTTACAAGTTTTTCTTTGCAAAACGAGATTGGTGCTGTGCATCTGTTGTACAATTATGTCTT
>JBDSPQ010000134.1:0-5726 GCA_039930305.1 Ginsengibacter sp.
TCCAGAACCATGATAGTAATAATTATTGCGAGAACGCCGTCGCTGAAAGCTTCCAGTCTTCCTGTATTCATACCGTTATACTTTGCATTAACTTCTATTATGAATATAGTAAATCTAAATAGAAATATTAACAGAATTTGCCTTACAGAAATTAACAATCAAGGCTTACCATTCACGATCAATCTCCCCATTTAAAATGTGCATGATGAAGAGGTGTTTGTTTTCATAATAATCCGGCACAGAGCTATTTTTATTATCAAGGAATATTGGTATAAAATTAAAATCATGAATTACAGAAAATTGCGGGTCGTTCAGATGATCCATCATATTGGAGGGATAATGCAGTAGCAGATTGGTAAAAAAATAAGTGAGTTCAAAGCCTTTGTAGGCCATGTCTGACGGACGCGCCCGATACAATTGATAATATTTATCGATCAGGTAATCGCTGAATAAATTTGCATGCCCGTCGTAATGCGGCGATGTGAACAAAATGGGAAAATCCGTATACGCATCTTTCTTTCCGAAAATTTTGAACCCGTCCCAGTTCGGCATACCGATTAATGTTAGGGGATGCTTTTTCTGAATGGAATAACTGGCATCAGTAATATTCTTAGCAAGTGGTTCGTTCAGGGTTGCGCCGATTATTACCGTTGCAACTGTAGTGTCAATCCGTCGCCAGAGTGCATATGAGGAAATGGAACTGTCTATTGGAATTGTCTTGATATTTAGCAACGGCTTGCCATCCCTGACATTAATTTCTTTAAGATAATTTTCTATTCGCTCATCACCCTTTTTCTTTACCAGGTAAATTTTATCTGTACCATGTTTTTGTAGCAGGTAGCTAAAGATTCCTTCACAATGCGACTTGAGAGTGGAGTTTACAATAATCATTCCCGGGGTTTCGGTCACCCCGCCATCATTTGGGTAAGTGGCAGAAACAAAAGGAATATTTTTTTGTTTCGAAAAATATGCCAGCTCCCTGTAGTCAGGATCTTTTACGCTTCCGATTATCAAATCTATGTGGTCTAAAAGATGATTGGCAATGAGCCACGATATGGGCCGGATATATGACCTGGAATCATAAATAAACGCCTCTGCGGTCTTTCCATTAAGTCTTAATGTATCAAATGCAATCGCCGCACCTTGTGCGAATTCGACAGCAGGCATTATGAACCGCGGTACTGAATTCCCTGTTCTGAGCGCCCCATTAATGAAAACCGAATCCAGGTACATAGGGGCAAAAACTGCCACTTTAAAGGAAGTTTTTTCCGGTGCGGCTGTAACAGGTTGTTGATCGGGCAACGTATCATTGGTAACCACGGACAGAGTATCTTGCGCCAGCAAAGGTTTTATGGGGAAAAAAAGCGCTACAGCAAAAAGGGCCGATAAAATATTTTTCATATAATTTTTGCATTCCGAGTCAGGAATGCAGGAATCGCATTTTTTAAAAAATGATTTGAGATAAATTTGAATATTAAGGTGTACTGATTTAAAGATTTTACTCCCATTCTATAGTAGCGGGGGGCTTGCTGCTGATATCATAAACCACCCTGTTGATTCCCTTTACATTATTAATAATTTCATTCGAGACATAAGCAAGGAATTCATAGGGAAGGTGCGCCCAATCCGCTGTCATCCCATCTACAGAAGTAACTGCCCGCAATGCAACAGTAAATTCGTAGGTTCTTTCATCGCCCATTACACCAACACTTTTTACAGGTAGCAAGATGGCGCCAGCCTGCCAAACAGTTGCATACAAATCATATTTTACCAATGCGGCGATAAAAATTGCATCTGCCTGTTGCAACAATTGTACCTTTTCCTCAGTAACCTCACCTAAAATACGAATAGCCAAGCCAGGACCGGGGAATGGATGCCGGTCTAAAAGATTTTTTGGAATGCCCAATTCGGTTCCTACTTTCCGTACTTCATCTTTGAACAGAGAACGCAAAGGCTCAATAAGTTTCAGCTTCATTTGCTCCGGAAGGCCGCCGACATTATGATGTGATTTGATGGTGACCGATGGTCCGTGTACCGACACAGATTCTATTACATCCGGGTATATAGTACCCTGTCCCAAAAAATCAATGCCTTCAATAAGATGTGCCTCCTGGTCAAAAATTTCGATAAAACACTTCCCGATAGCTTTCCGTTTCGCCTCGGGCTCAGGCTTGCCTGCCAGCTTTGCATAAAAATGATCTTTGGAGTCTACTCCTTTGATATTAAGGCCGATGCTTTCGCACGACTTCAAAACTTCTTCGAATTCATTCTTTCTAAGAAGGCCATTATCTACAAAAATTCCGTATAGGTTTTTCCCTACAGCCTTATGAATTAAGGTAGCAGCAACCGTAGAATCAACCCCGCCGCTCAAGCCCATGACAACTTTCTTATCGCCGACTACGCGTTTTATCTCGGCTACTGTGTCATTAATAAAATGAGCCGGCGTCCAATCCTGGTTGCACCCGCAAACATTCACGAGGAAATTCTTAATTATTTTTTTGCCCTCCGCAGAATGATAAACCTCGGGATGAAATTGCAAACCGTATAAACTCCCTGCTCCATTGCTATATTTAAAAGCGGCCACCGGTATAGAGTGGGTATGGGCTGTAATGGAAAAACTTTCAGGAAGACGGGTAATTGTATCACTATGGCTCATCCACACATCAGAATCATCTGCCACACCGGCTAGGATTTCATCGGCTACATCTATCTGTAGTTTTGCACGGCCATATTCACGCTTGTCACTTTTCTCTATAGTTCCACCAAAAGCCCTGGCAGTAAGTTGTGCACCGTAGCAAACCCCCAAAACCGGAAAGTGCTTCAGAAAGGCATTGATATCTGCTGTGGGCGCCGAAGAATCGTTTACAGAAAAGGGAGAACCTGAAAGAATAATGCCTTTTATATCGTCGGCAAACTCTATGTTTTTAGTAAAAGGGAGAATTTCGCAATATACATTTGCTTCCCTAACGGCCCTGGCTATTAACTGTGTGTATTGTGAGCCAAAGTCAAGGATCAAAATTTTTTGGGTCATTTGCTGCGAAGGTAGAAAGTTTATTGAAGTTTGTACCTTGCATTTTTCACCAAAATATTTTCTAATGAGAAGTTCTTTTACCATTATTTTTCTCTCAATACTATTTGGTTCCTGCGGCATCAGTATCGGGAACTCTTATACCGGCAACGGCAACATTAAAACGGAAACAAGAAATGTTGGCAGTTTTGACGGCATACAAACCTCCGGATCTATAGACATTGAAATAACTCCCGGAGACAGGCCGGAGGTATCCGTAGAGGATGATGAAAATATATTGCCTCTTATTGAAACGGAAGTCATCAAGGGTATTTTACATGTCTCTTACAGGGATGATGTATCAGTGCGCAACGACCATGCGAAAGTATATGTGAGCACTCCCAATCTTCAAAAGATTATTTCTTCAGGCTCTGCCAATATAGTATTTGAAGAAGGCCTCACCAGTGATAAAAACCTCGAAATTACTGTACGCGGCTCCGGCGATGTTGACGGCGCGATCGATGCACCCGGGATTATCGCGTCGGTTTCCGGCTCAGGAAATATAAAGTTGCGTGGACGCACCAGGGACCTGCAGGCGACATGCAGTGGAAGCGGTGGTATGAATTTGATTGGCCTGAAAAGTGAAAATGTGAAGGTGAAGGTATCGGGAAGCGGCAATGCAAAGGTTTTTGCCAGCGTGCATCTTGAAGCGCGTGTAAGCGGCAGCGGCGACATTTCCTATGGCGGCAATCCATCCTCACCTGAAATTCATACTTCGGGCAGCGGCACGGTGCGACCAGAATAGTACTAAAAACTTATAAACAGGCTTTGTCAAGTTGTCACGAAAAATAGTTGTGGCATCTATTTTGAAACTGTCGTGAAAAAAAATAGTTATGCAAAAAGGAAGTATACGGGTACAGACGGAAAATATTTTTCCCATCATTAAAAAGTTTCTTTACAGTGATCATGAAATATTTATACGGGAATTAGTGAGTAATGCAGTAGATGCAACGCAAAAATTAGGCACACTTTCCTCGATAGGTGAGGCAAAAGGCGACATTGGCAATACCGACATTGTAGTCTCTATTGATAAAGAAAAGAAGACGCTGACTATCTCGGATAAAGGTGTGGGCATGACGGCTGAAGAAGTTGATAAATATATTAACCAGGTTGCTTTCAGCGGGGCTGAAGAATTTTTAGAAAAATACAAAGGAAAAAACGAGGCAAATATTATAGGCCATTTCGGCCTTGGGTTTTATTCATCTTTCATGGTAAGTGAAAAGGTAGAGATCGTTACAAAAAGCTTCCGGGAAGGTGCCCAGGCTGTTAGGTGGGAATGCGATGGCAGTCCGGAATTTGTACTGGAAGATATTGAAAAGGAAGGTCGTGGCACTGATATTATTCTTCATATAAATGAAGAAAGTAAAGAGTTCCTGGATCATGACAGGATCAGGCACATACTCGAAAAATTCTGTCGCTTCTTACCCGTTCCAATTAAATTTCTTGAAGAAGAAGATTCTGTTGAAGACAAGGATAAGGATGATAAGGACAAAGAAAAGAAGGTTACCGAAAAGCAGATCAATAACATAGCGCCGGCCTGGACAAAAAAACCAGCGGATCTGAGCACAGCAGATTACCAGAATTTTTACAAGGAACTATATCCGTTCAGCGAGGCGCCACTTTTTTGGATACACCTCAATGTTGACTATCCTTTCAATCTTACCGGCATTCTCTATTTCCCCAAAATAAAACAGCGGTTCGACAATCAGAAAGAAAAAATACAGCTGTATAGTAACCAGGTATTCGTGACTGATGAAGTAAAGGATATCGTGCCAGAATTTTTAATGTTGCTTCATGGCGTCATAGATAGCCCGGATATTCCCCTGAATGTAAGCCGGAGCTATCTACAGGGTGACCCGAATGTAAAAAAAATCAATTCTTACATTACTAAAAAAGTGGCAGATAAACTCGACGAGATCTTCAAAGCAGATAGAAAAGAGTTTGAATCCAAATGGGAAAGCCTGGGGATATTCGTGAAATACGGCATGATCACGGAAGACAAGTTCCTGGAAAAAGCTAATAAATTCAATTTGTTCCAGGATGCGAAAGGTGAAAAGTTTTATACCCTGGAAGAGTACAGGCTGGCAGCAGAGACTTTACAAAAAAATAAAGATGGAAAATTAGTGATGCTGTACACTACGGATCCTGTTCAGCAAAATAGTTTCATTAAATCGGCGGAGGATAAAAACTACATTGTAGTAAAGATGGAAACCATTGTCGATAATGCTTTTATCAACAACATGGAGATGAAATGGAGCGATGTTCAATTTGTACGGGTTGATGCCGACATTACCGAAAACCTGATCGACAAGAATGAAAATAGTGAAAGCGTTTTATCAAAAGAAGATGCTGAGAAATTAAAGGAATTGTTTAAGATAGACCCACCATCGCTTCGGGTAACAGTGGAGGTGAAAGGCCTAAGCGCTGACTCAATGCCTGTTGTAGCTACACGTCCTGAGTTTATGCGGAGAATGAAAGACATGGCCGAAGCGGGTGGCGGAATGGCTGGTTTTTATGGAGCCATGCCTGAAGAAGTAACTTTAACGGTGAATGGCAATCATCCTGTTTATCAAAATATCTTGAAAGAGGCAAACCAGGGCACACAGGAAAAGCAAGTTAGAAACCTTGCAGATCTCGCTTTGCTCTCTCAAGGTTTATT
>JBDSPQ010000135.1:0-3433 GCA_039930305.1 Ginsengibacter sp.
TTCACCGGGTATCTTGCCACATCTGCCCGGCTCCAATGCGTATCCAGCTTATATCTTTTTTTTCCCTGCCCGAGAATGATGTCAGCCGTAAAATTCATGGGTGGCTGCACTAATAATGCCGCCATACTTAGCGAGGTGTTTTTTAAAAAGTTTCTACGTTGCATGAGGTCGTAATTTTTTTATTTTATTACACGAATTTTTGTTTTTTCACACCCGCGGTTATTATTTGCACAATAATAAAATACAAGCTTTAAGAGGATTATTTCCAGAAAATAGATTTACTTTCTAAGCGATAATATCCTTCACCACCGTGCCCGCGACATCTGTTAATCTGTATCTTCTTCCGAGGTGTTTAAAAACTAATTTCTCATGATCGATGCCCATTAAATTTAAAACGGTAGCATGAAAGTCGTGAACATGTACCGGGTTCTGCGTAATGTTGTAACCGAACTCATCTGTTTCTCCATAAACTCCCGGCTTCACACCACCGCCAGCCATCCAAATGGTAAAGCAGCGGGGATGATGATCGCGACCGTAATTATCTTTTGTCAGTTTGCCCTGGCAGTAATTGGTTCTGCCAAACTCCCCACCCCATATCACGAGTGTTTCATCTAATAATCCCCTTTGCTTTAGGTCGGTAATTAATGCCGCTGATGCCTGGTCAGTATCCTTGCATTGTCCTACAATTTGTCCCGGTAAATTATCATGCGCATCCCATCCCTGGTGATACAGTTGTACGAAGCGCACACCGTTCTCGGATAATTTTCTTGCCAACAAACAATTCGCAGCATACGTGCCGGGAACAAGACATTCCGGGCCATACAATTTGATAATATCCTCCGGCTCCTTACTTAAATCCGTGACTTCAGGAACAGCAGTCTGCATACGATAAGCTAATTCATATTGCTGCACTTTTGCGTTGATCTCGGGATCATTTGTTTCCTTGAAAGATTGATCGTTGAGTTCAGCGAGCACATCCAGCATTTTTCTCCGGTCCTTTTTATCAATGCCGTCGTGGTTGTTAAGGTATAAAACAGGATTCTCTCCACTGCTGAACTGCACGCCCTGGTGAACGGAATCCAAAAATCCATTGCTCCACAATTTTGAATAAACGCCCTGCCCGTTTCCTTTTCCTTTTGAGAGCAAAACACAAAACGCCGGCAGGTTTTTATTCTCACTGCCGAGGCCATAACTCATCCACGAGCCCATGCTGGGGCGGTTGCCTACCTGCGCACCTGTCTGGAAAAAAGTAAGCGCCGGATCGTGATTGATCGCTTCAGTATACATGCTTTTAATAATGCATAGATCATCTACAATCTTCGACGTATGTGGCAGCAGCTCGCTTATCGAGGCGCCGGTGTTCCCATGCTGATTAAATTTGTATAAGGTGCCGGCGAGTGGAAATTTTTTCTGATCGGCCGTCATGCCGGTAAGCCGTTGGCCCATGCGAATAGACGCCGGTAAGTCTTCGCCAAACATTTCCTGCAGTTTGGGTTTATAGTCAAAAAGATCAAGTTGTGAGGGTGCACCGTTTTGAAATAAATAAATAATACGTTTCGCTTTTGGCGCAAATTGCGGCAGTCCTGCCATAATGATTTCTTCTTCACTTTTACCCCCGAAGAGATCGGGTATCAGGAGAGATCCGAGGGCAACACTTCCAACGCCCAAACTTAACCTCGACAAAAATTTTCGCCGGTTAATTCCCAGGTTGTGTTCCAAAACTTCTTTGTGCATGATCAGGATTTTGTGATGGCTTCTTCCATGTTATAAATTGTAATGATTACTTTCATTAATGCCGCAGTTGTAGCGACATCCAACTTATTGTCACCAGGATATTCACCTACTTTAATAGTCGCTGCCGCATCAAGCTTTTTTTGTTTGAACCCCTGCAACTGTTGATCGAAATAATTTTTTAAAATGCCCATTTCCTTTGATTGCGCTTTACGGCAAATGATCCGTTGAAACGCTTCCGCAATTTTCCCATCAACAGGGCCTCCCTTCTTGAGCAGGCTTTGCGCAAGCACTCTCGATGCCTCCAGCACCGTTGGGTCATTCATCATCATCAATGCCTGCAATGGGGTGCTCGTCAGCGATCTCCGCACTTCGCACTGGTCACGGTTGCTGGCATCGAAAATAGCCATATTGGGAGGTGGCACGGTTAGCTTTATGAAAGTGTACATCCCACGCCGATAAAGACTTTCACCCTTATCCTGCTTATATGTAGCGAGCTCACCCCTGCCTGAAGTAGCGCTTTCCCACAGCCCTTTCGGCTGGTAAGGTTTCACACTGGGGCCACCAATTGTCTTTACCAGCAGACCGCTACTTTCTAAAATAATGTCCTTAACGATTTCTGCTTTCATGCGTAATCTCGGCGAATGCGCCAGGAAAATATTTTCCGGATCCTTATTATAATTTTCTTCCACAATGCTTCCCGACTGGCGGTAAGTAGCTGATGTCACTATTTGTTTCATCAATCTCTTTATGTCCCAGCCATGCTCCATAAAGTCCACAGCAAGCCAATCCAGCAGTTCCGGGTGAGAAGGTAATTCGCCTTGCGCGCCAAAATCACCGGAGGTTTTTACAATGCCTCTTCCAAAAATTTCCTGCCAGACCTGGTTTACAAAAACCCTTGCAGTTAAAGGATTGTTTTTATTTACCGTCCACTGCGCCAGTCCGAGGCGATTGCGCGGCACACCTACTGTATCAAAATACAACACTGACTTCGGCGCAGATGGCGATACTTCTACAGTCGGCTGGTCATACACGCCACGGTTCAAAATAAATGTTTTACGCAGCGTATCCGGATCACCCATAACCGACACTGTTAGTTTACCCGTATCTTTTTCATTAATGAAGGAAAGCGCGTTATGAAGGTCACTGCTGTCTAAAGTGAGAATGGGAGTTTTGGCAGGTTTGGATGTACTCACATCGCCTTCAAACCCTGGCTCTTTACTGATGTTGAAAAAGGCAAACATCTGGTAATATTCTTTTTGAGAAATGGGATCATATTTGTGGTCATGGCACTGGGCGCATTCCACTGTTAACCCAATGATACCCCTTCCGTAAGTTTTGGTCTTGTCAATATTGTATTCTACCCTGTATTCTTCGGGAATAATGCCGCCTTCTTCCGTGTATTTATGATTACGCAAAAAGGCCGTTGCCAGTATTTCTTCCTTGTTTGCATTGGGCAATAAATCTCCGGCCAGTTGCCAGGTTACAAATTTGTCATAAGGCATGTTTTCATTGAAAGCATGAATCAGCCAATCGCGCCATGGCCATTGTGTTCTCACATTGTCATCCTGGTAGCCATAGCTATCTGCGTAACGCGCAATATCGAGCCAGTGTAAAGCCATTTTCTCGCCATATTGCGGCATACTTAACAACGCGTCAACAATATCTTCATAAGCATTGGCCTTGCTGTCCACAGCAAATT
>JBDSPQ010000136.1:0-4395 GCA_039930305.1 Ginsengibacter sp.
CGGCAAGCCTGATCCGAATAGTGGAAGTTTTGGATACAGTGCCTGTAGTATATGCATCGATATATTTGGCAAAGGCCGGATCTATTTTATTGATAATTTCCTTATCCCTGCAGGAATGAAAGCAACAAACAAGTGCAATGGAAATAATGGTGCGGATCACAGAACAGTTACGTCTTGAAAAGTGGTTCGTGAATTTCATTTTTATATGCGTATTGTAAAAGAAAATTCTTTCCGTTTGTAAATTATTTTAAAAAGGAAAATAAACTGCCACGGTAAGCCATGCAATTAATAGAAAGGTAAGAAGTAAATAGATTTAGAAATGAACAAACCGTCAACCGTAAACTATACCTACATTTTTTGTTTGAAACTTTTGATTAATGAAGATTCGTTATATATTTAACCCATTAATAACAATTTTACTTTTAAAACAAACAAGTATGAAAATGCATCAGATTACAAAACAAATTAAAAAAATGATGGCTGTGTTGGCAATATGCCTGACATCTACTGCACTTTGGGCGCAGGATGGCGGTGCTGACCTAAACGTAAATATAAATAAGGGAGATAGCGGAGGATGGTATACGCAGCCCTGGGTTTGGATAGTGGGTGGAGCTGTATTTTTATTATTGTTAGTAGCCCTTTTGCGAGGCGGAGGAAATAAAAATTAAAAAAAAAGCAGGTTTTACACCTGCTTTTTTTAATTATGTACTGCTTGTAATTGGTTATTGACCTTATCAATAAGGTTATTTACATCGAACGGTTTCGAAATAAAATCATCTGCACCGTATTCAGCTATGGAGGCTGCTGCTCCGGGATGTGCGGAAAACATTATCACCGGAATATGACTGGTTTGCTTATTCGCTTTTAATTGCTTACAAATTGTACGTCCATCATGCCCCGATATAAGTACATCTAATAAAATAAGATCCGGTTTGAAACTATCTATTTTAGGAAATGTATTTTCGCCACGGGTCGTTACCTCAACGTCAAAACCTTTCATAGTCAAAAGAATTTCCATGACTGATAAAATATCTGTGTCGTCATCCACTACGAGTATTCTTGCCATAGCCTGAGTTTTTCATTTTAATAAGGAAGCCGGAATGCATGCACTAAGATACGTTATAAGAGAGAATCGCTATCAACTCTTAACCTTATTATAGTTACATATGATAATTAACGCACTTTCACAACAATTCGTATTAAAAGCAGCAAATTAATCTGCAAGCCAATATTCGCAAATCACCGGATATCTTATCAAAAAAGCATGTAACGTTTTAGCAAATTTTATTCCATAAAATTTTTGACCATGAAAACAGTCTAAGAAAGTTTTTTTGCCAGGTTTTCATTGATGGCATTTAAAAAATCTTCAGTGTAGAGGAAGTCTTTGCCGGCGGAAACTTTATTTCCATGAATGCACACAGCCAGGTCCTTTGTCATTTTGCCGCTTTCAACAGTTTCAACGCATACCTGCTCCAGCGTATTGCAAAAATGCACCAGTTCTTCATTGTTGTCAAGTTTGCCGCGAAATGCGAGGCCGCGTGTCCAGGCGAATATAGAAGCTATCGGATTTGTAGACGTGGGATTGCCCTTTTGGTATTCCCTGTAATGCCTGGTGACGGTGCCATGCGCTGCTTCTGCTTCCATAGTTTTGCCATCAGGGGTAATGAGTACTGAAGTCATAAGTCCTAAGGAACCGAACCCCTGCGCCACGGTATCGCTCTGAACATCTCCGTCATAATTTTTACAAGCCCATACAAAATTTCCATTCCATTTTAAGGCACTCGCGACCATATCATCGATCAGGCGGTGTTCGTAAACAATGCCGGCAGCTTGAAAATCGGATTTAAATTCCTTCTCATAAATGTCTTCAAAAATATCTTTGAACCTGCCATCGTATTTTTTCAGAATGGTATTTTTTGTGGACAGGTAGAGCGGCCATTTTTTACTGAGAGCCATATTGAAACAACTGCGGGCAAACCCCATAATACTCTCATCAGTATTATACATGCTCAGCGCCACGCCATCGCCTTTGAAATTGTACACTTCAAAAGTTTGCGGTTCTCCTTCCTCCGGTGTGAAGGTCATCGTCAACTTGCCTTTGCCTTTAATAACTGCATCTGTCGCCCGATATTGATCACCGAAGGCATGCCGGCCGACTATTATGGGCGCCGTCCAGTTGGTAACAAGCCTCGGAATATTTTGCATCACGATTGGTTCGCGGAATACAGTCCCGTCGAGAATATTTCTTATGGTACCATTAGGGCTCTTCCACATCTGTTTCAGTCCAAATTCTTTTACGCGTTGTTCGTCAGGGGTGATGGTAGCACATTTAATACCTACCCCGATTTCTTTAATCGCATTAGCGGCATCTATCGTCACCTGGTCATCAGTTTCATCGCGATGCTCCATCCCGAGATCGAAGTATTTGATATCTACGTCAATGTATGGCAGTATCAGTTTTTCCTTAATAAATTTCCAGATGATCCTTGTCATTTCATCTCCATCCAGCTCAACCACCGGATTTTCTACTTTTATTTTTGTCATGTGTTTTATTTATAGCTTTTGATTTGGTACAATTACAGTTATCCATTATTGTTATATCAATTCCGATGGGTCTGCAAGATATAGATTTTCATGTTTTATTATCACTCCCTTTTGTAGGTCAGCTAAAAAGCTATTAAAGATTTTTTATGATCTCATCAGCAAATTCACTCGTTTTTAAAAGAGTGGCATCCTTCATCAGGTTATAAAAATCAATGGTCACTTTTTTGGTCTTTATCGTTTTGCCTATTCCGTTAGTAATAAGTTCGCCCGCATCTTTCCAGCCCATATAGTCCAGCATCATTACGCCGCTAAGAATCACAGACGAGGGGTTCATTGTATTGGTGTTGGCAAATCTTGGGGCTGTGCCGTGTGTAGCTTCGAATACCGCATGCCCTGTTAAGAAATTAATATTAGCTCCCGGCGCAATGCCTATTCCTCCCACCTGTGCTGCAAGCGCATCGCTTATGTAATCGCCATTCAGGTTGAGCGTTGCAATCACCGAATAATTTTGTGGCACCAACAATGCCTGTTGTAAAAAGTTATCCGCAATGGCATCTTTAATCATGATTTTTCCCCCAATGCCCGCGATTCTCATTTCCTCATTAGCTACAGCTTCACCGCTTTCTTTTTTTGTTGCTTCCCATTGATTCCAGGTGTACACATCATTTGAAAATTCCCGTGCGGCTAATTCATATCCCCAGTTTTTAAAAGCGCCTTCTGTAAACTTCATGATGTTGCCCTTATGGACGAAGGTTACTGACGGCAATTTATTCTCAATTGCATACTCTATCGCTGATCGTATCAGTCGCTCCGAGCCTTCTCTACTTACGGGCTTTATACCGAAGGAAGAACTTTCCGGGAAACGGATTTTTTTTATGTTCAATTCTTCCTGTAAAAATTTGAGTAGTTTTTTTGCTTCCGGGGTGCCGGTCATAAATTCTATGCCTGCATAAATATCTTCGGTATTCTCCCGGAATATTACCATGTTTACTTTTTCCGGCTGCCACATTGGAGAAGGTACGCCTTCGAAATATCTCACCGGGCGAAGGTTGACATACAAATCGAGTTCCTGTCGCAACGCAACATTCAGGCTTCTGATACCACCTCCAACCGGTGTGGTGAGTGGGCCTTTAATTGAAAGCCGGTATTCCCTGAAAGCTTCCATGGTGGCCTGCGGCATCCACTCCCCCGTTTCGTTAAAAGCTTTTTCACCTGCAAGCACTTCCATCCACTCAATTTTCTTTTTACCGTCATAGGCTTTTTTCACGGCCGCATCAAAAACCCTTACACTCGCTTTCCAGATGTCGGGGCCTATTCCATCCCCTTCGATAAAAGGAATAATAGGGTTGTCGGGAATTTTTAAATTGCCTTTTTTATCAATTGTAATTTTTTCGCCCATAGTCTTTTTAGATTATAATTGTTAAGCCGTAATTAAAAAAAAAACCGCCTTGTCTTTTATCGCATATTGTCAACCGGCAAGCTGCAATTCAGCCAACCGCTATCCATTTCAACTCCATCGTATTTATTATAAAAATTTATAGCGGTCTGGTTCCAATTCAGCACCTGCCATACAATACCACTAAATTTTTTTTCAGTGGCCTCTTCAATCAATTTATCAAATAATAAAGTGCCTATCCCATGACCGCGAAGTTTTTCATTTACCAGAAAATCCTCAAGGTACATTCTTTGCCCCTTCCACGTTGAATAGCGAATATAATATAAGGCAAATCCCTCTACCCTTCCCGCGACTTCCGCTACAAATGCCCACCAGACAGTATTGCCGCCAAAGCCGCTTTGAGTAAAATGCTCAAAAGTAACCGTTACTTCTTCCGGGTACTTTTCGAAAACTGC
>JBDSPQ010000137.1:0-3099 GCA_039930305.1 Ginsengibacter sp.
GAACAAAGTCCCTATCAATATAAATCCAGTGTGAATTCGGATTGTTAACCATATATTTTTGTATTTCAGAAGCGGTAAAATAAATCCTTCAAATTTATATTGACGTTTATGATAGTCATGTAATCTCCTATAATAACCTCTTTAAAATTATCTGGATTATATTTTAATTTGAAAATGAAATTTGGGAGTTTTTATGTTGTAAAAGAGAATATTTTTTATTTATTTGTATGTTAATCCCTGTTTCTATATATTGATATGAGACTCTCTTCCTTTATTTTTATCACGAATAGGCTTTATTGATTGCTGTAAAATATCTAATTATGAAACTTTTGGAAACCCACATCACCCCCTTTATAAATAATTTTTTGCATGTTGAATCAAGAGAACAACCCTTTTTGTATTCTCCACATCACGGTGAACCATCTTTCCATTGCCACCCGGAGCTGGAACTAACTTTCGTACAGGAAGGCTTCGGAAAAAGAATAATTGGTAGTAAAGTTACAGATTACGATGCCGGGGACATGGTGTTTATAGGCTCAGGGGTTCCACATGTTTACCTAAGTGATCCGTCTTATTACAAGAAAGATTCTAAAAAGGTTTCAAAGGTTATTGTTGTTTACATTAATCCTAAACTCTTTGAACCAATGCTCAGCAATGTTAACGGCTTAGAGAACATTAAAGAAATGATCAATCAGTCAGGCAGAGGTATCAACATACATGGGCAAACAAAAGAAACTATCGGAGAGATATTAACGTCCCTCTCTTCTAAAACAGGATTTGAAAAGATAGAAGGCGTATTACATATATTGCATATTCTTTCAGTCTCAACTGAAAAAACTTATGTTCTTAATGAAAACGTTTCTAACCTTCATACCGTTACAGACAGGATGAATAATATAATTGACTACATTAAGAAAAATCTGAATGAGCAAATCACATTGGAGCAAGTTGCCGGGGTTGCCTGTCTCACTGTCCCATCCTTCTGCCGGTTTTTTAAGAAACGTACCCGAATGACCTTTTTTCAATACCTCACAAAGTTGCGTATCGCCCAGGCATGTAAGCTTCTTATAGAGTTAGATAAATCAGTATCGTACATTGCTAATATGTGCGGATACAATTCAGATTCCCATTTTTGTAAAGTATTTAAAGACCATATGGGACAAAGCCCTTATCAATATAAAGCCAGTGTAAACGCCGGGTATCAATAATTTTTGCTTACAGTTGTAAGAACGATTTTATATTAAAGAGCCGTTTGACTGCTTTTCACATCTTAATTTGTCATTAGCCAGTTTAATACACAGGGGTTGAAATCATCGATAGCCTCCCAATGAAATGCATGCCCGCAACCTTTGTAAAGATGAAGAACTGCTTGCGGAATATTTTCTGCCATTTCTTTTGCCATCCAGGGCGGTGTAAAAATATCTTCCCCACCACCAATCACTAATACCGGTTGTAAAATTTTATATAGTTCATCAATCACATTATGTGAAATACAGGCCTGGGACTGGCTGCGCAGTCCTTCTAATGTCTGGTGACTATCTGCGTCAATTGATTGTAAGCGGTCTGTTTTTAGATTGGCTACATTTCGGGGATCGTCCCAATATTGCTTCGAAAAAATAAGCAACTGCAAGTACAACATAAACTCATCGGGTGAGAGCTTCGCTTTACAGTTCATCATGTTGTAAAAGATCGCCTTTGCTTTCTCATCGCACCTCGCCCACGGGCACATTAGTACTATTGCACTTATTTTCTCAGGATGACGAATGGCTAACTGCTGGGCGATGATGCTTCCCATAGAGCAGCCTACTACTTTTATTTTTTCTATTTGCAGCACTTCCAGCAAGCCGGCATAATCATCAGCCATCTGTGCAGATGTGTAGGGGCCGGGTGGCGCATCACTCAAGCCAACGCCCCTGTTGTCGGGCATTATACACGTAAATTTATTTTGCCAAACTGCAGCATGCTTGTCCCAAACGGTGCCGGTAGCAGTAATTCCCATTATCAATAGCAGTGGTTCACCGGCGCCTTGCTTCTCGTAATACATCTTTATTTTATTGGTTTCAATATAAGGCATGCTACCTGTCAGTTCGATTTAGTAAATTATCTTTAATCCAATGCCCGTCGTGAAGTGTAACCCCATCAGGATCTTCCAAAGCCTCCCTTCCCTCGTCTTCGCAAACGATCCACCCTTTATACCCAATGTCATCGAGCCATTTTGTAATAGATATAAAATCAACTTTACCTTTTCCCATTAAAATAAATTCGGGCTCACCGTCCCAGTCTTTGTAGTGAACGTGATTTATAAGCGAAGCATATTCTTTCATTTTATTTAATGGATCCATTCCTGCATTTATGATGTGTCCTACATCCGGCGTCCAACCAGTGACTTTACTATTCAACGACCCTAAAATTATTTCATAATCTTCTTCCGTGCGGGTAATGGAGGAATGCGGCGAGTTAGGATGGAAAGTGCAAGGAACCCCCTGGCCTGTTGCTCTTGTTGATACCTCGTTTACAATATTTAACAATCTTTTGCGGCGCTCTGCTATATCATGTCTGCCCGTTGGTAATTGCACTGTACACAACATTGCGCCAGGAAAATGTTTTAGAAGAGCAATCGTTTGATCTGCAACGACCTTTTCGGTATTAGTTTCTTCTTTGCCATTCCACTCAAGCACGAGAGAAACGGCGGCGAGTTCAATATTTTGTTGTCGTAGTTTCTCTTTGAGCTTTTCATGATCAGCCAATTCGCCCATCCAGGAGTGAATAGGCTGTATGCCGGTAAATCCTGCCCTGGCAATTACGTCAATAATATGACCAAGCTTGCCGTCATACGTTTGGCCATTGTTGTTCATAAACCATGTATAAACTTCAGAGCCAAATTTTATTTGAGACTTAGGTATCATAATCCAGGTGTGTTATCAACTAATGAAAAGTATAATATTTTTATCCATCCGCATTGGCTTCAATATCCTGTAAAGTTCTTTGAAGGCTATAACGTATTTGCTTAGCCGAAAAAAAAATCGCCTGTAGAAACAGACGATGAAACGATTGCTTTATGATTAGCGTTGCTTCCGCTAAAGAGTTAGAAAAAATCTT
>JBDSPQ010000138.1:0-8735 GCA_039930305.1 Ginsengibacter sp.
TGTCGGACAGTGAATGGGAATCTCATTTGGCTCTGATGATACAGAAGAACGTTCCTCATCTTGCCTGTTATGCCCTAACGGTAGAGCCGAAAACCCCACTGGCTAAACTTATTCGGCTGAATAAAAGCCCGGATGTGGATTCAGATGTACAGGCAAGGCAATTCTTATTATTAATGAAATGGATGCGTGACGCGGGTTATGAACATTACGAAATCTCGAATTTTGCAAAAGCTGGTATGAGAAGCAAGCACAATTCTAACTATTGGAATTGTGGGACATACACTGGAATGGGCCCTTCTGCTCATTCTTATGATGGGGAAATAAGAAAGTGGAACGTGTCAAATAATGCGTTGTATATACAATCAATTACCAGCAACAAAATTCCTTTCGAAGCGGAGGTACTCACCTTACGACAACGCCTAAACGAATACATTATGACTTCGCTGCGTACAATCGAAGGACTTGACCTGGATAAAATTCACAAAGATTATTCGGATGCCAAATGCATGGAACTTAGGAAAAATTCTCAAAAATTTATTGATAGAAAATTAATGGTAGCGGACCAACACCGGCTTATATTGAATGACGAAGGCAAATTATTTGCGGATGGGATTGCCGCAGATTTATTTTTTGATGAATAAAGCTTTGTCTCAAATCAGGTTATCCTGTATCAATTCAAAGCCTTCTGCAGCCGGAAGGTTTTCCCAAAGTATTTTGTAGATGGTTTCTGCGATGGGCATTTCGGCCTCTATGGAAGCATTGATGTGGTACATACACCTGCTGGCATTATATCCTTCCGCTACCATATTCATTTCGAGTTGTGCTGCTTTTACTGAATATCCTTTTCCAATCATATTTCCAAAAGTCCGGTTACGGCTAAATAAGGAATAGCAGGTGACAAGCAGATCGCCTAAGTATACTGAGGCCGCGTAATTAGTAATCAAAGAAGTTGTTGAGCCTGGCTTTTCTCCCGGCGCATGTGTAATGGAACCTACCTCCACATTTTGAATTCCGGCTCTTCTTAAAAATCCGGCCATTTCATCTGCACTATTGGCAATAAGTACACTAAGGAAGTTATCGCCGAATTCAAGACCATGAGCTATCCCTGCACCTATTGCATAGATGTTTTTTAGAACGGCGGCAAACTGAACGCCATGCACATCAGTATTGTGCATAGTACGTAAATAGGGTGTCTGAAAATACTCTGATAGTTCTGCTGTCTTTTGCGAGTCACTTCCTGAGAATGTAACGTAAGACAACTTTTCTGCTGCAACTTCTTCGGCATGGCAAGGGCCCAGTAGAGTGAAATAACTTTCTGGCGGCACATTAAACTCCTGACTTAAATATTCGTTCAATAGCAAATTACAATCAGGCAAAATTCCTTTTATTGCCGAAATAATAATTTTTCCTTCAAATACATTTTTTGGCAACGGTCCCAGAACGTCTTTGGTGTACGCTGAAGGAATTACAACGAGTATGCAGTCAGCCGACGCGATAACCTCCTCTACCTTCACCGAAAGCTGAAGCAAGTTGGTATCAAAGTGAACCGAATTAAGGTAGTGTGGATTATGTTTTCGGGTAACTATTTGGGAGATGGTTTTTTCTAACCGGATCCACCAACTAATAGCATTGCAATTATCCGTAAGAATTTTTGCAAGTGCTGTACCCCAGCTTCCGCTGCCGATAATTCCGAATTTCATATCAATCCTAATTTTTCCACTGCAATCTGGGCTGCCACCTGGCTGGCTTCTTTTTTATTAAAAGCACGAGCTTCTGAGACCAACACGCCATCAATTTTTGCGCCGATGGTAAACAGCCGCCTGCCATTTTCTATTTTTTCTTCTATCGTTTCAAATTCAAGATTCTTCCCATTTTTATTGGCCCAGCCGTATAATTTATTTTTCAGGTTGATATCAAGGTTTTCAAGGTCCTGCATATAAAAATGAGGATTGATAATATGTTGTGTTACCCATCGCTGCGTACTATCGTATCCTTTGTCAAGGTAAACCGCACCTACTACTGCTTCAAGCGTATTACCAAAAATCTGCGAGATTTTTAGCGAGTTATCGAACCGGTTATAAAAGGTAATTTTTTTTAAACCAATCTTCAAAGCGATATCATTAAGTTGATTTCTGTTCACCATTTTACTCCTCATCTCCGTAAGAAATCCTTCGTCTTTATATGGATAACGCATAAACAAATAGTGGGCAACCAGGGCGCTTAAAATAGCATCCCCTAGAAACTCTAAACGTTCGTTATTTTCATCAGCCCCCTCGCGAATGGACCTGTGGCTGAGAGCGGTCTTATATAAGGTGAGCTTGCCTGGGGCAAATCCAAGAACGTTTCGAAGTTGCCTTCTAAAGTCCCTGTCAGCTTTCGAAGAATACATATTTTTGATGAAAAGCACAGTGGGAAGTTAGCTGAATTTTGTGTTATCTCAAGAATTAAAAAACTAATGAATGTGGAAGAAAATTTCTAATGCCTTTATATATTAAACGGCTTTAAATCAAAGAAGATCCGGGCTGGAAATGATCTCTATTGAATAAATTTTACGATGCAAAAAACAGCAACGATGAGAGTAAGCCAGAAAACGAATGACCAGAGTATCAGTGTACCTTCAGCGGCAGACACCCTTTTTACAAGTTTGTTTTGAAGTAATGCAGCCTCTTCTTTTGTGGCGAAAACGTTTTTAAGATCATCGCGCCAAAGAGCAATCTCCTCGCGGGTGCCATCCACCTTTGAGGATACGCGTTGATCAACTTCTTTATTAATGTAAGTTATTATTTCATCAGCTTCCTTTTCACCCAGACGGCGAACAAGAAAATTATAAATTTCTGAATGTGAGATATTCTCGGGAGTATCCATATTAGCTGTTTTAGAGAAACTTTATTTAGCGAACTTCTTTATGATGATTGAAGCATTATGGCCTCCAAAACCAAATGTATTGCTTAAGGCCGCATTTACAATTTTCTCCTGGGCTACGTTGAAAGTGAAATTCAAATTGGGGTCCAGCTCGGGATCATCAGTAAAATGATTGATCGTAGGAGGAACAATATTTTCTGTGACGGCCAATATACATGCCAGTGCTTCAACTACGCCCGCTGCACCGAGACAGTGGCCCGTCATTGATTTTGTGGAACTGATATTTAAATCGTAAGCTTTATCACCAAATACATTCATTATTGCTTTGGTCTCCGCAATGTCTCCCAGTGGTGTAGACGTGCCATGGACATTTATATAATCGATGTCTTCCGGCTTCATTCCTGCATCTTTGAGCGCAACATGCATTACATTTCTTGCCCCTAAACCCTCCGGATGCGGAGCTGTGATATGATAAGCATCGGCAGTGGCGCCGCCACCAGCAATCTCACAATAGATTTTTGCGTTTCTTGCAATTGCATGTTCAAGTTCTTCAAGTACCAGAATACCGGCAGCTTCTCCCATCACAAAACCATCCCTGTCTTTATCAAAAGGACGAGATGCGGTAGCAGGATCATCATTTCTTTCACTAAGGGCCTTCATGGCATTAAAACCGCCCACGCCTGCTTCACAAATGACCGCTTCGCTTCCGCCGGTAAGAATAATGTCAGCTTTCCCTAATCGTATATTATCATAGGCATCTATAATGGCATTAGTACTACTTGCACATGCACTAACGACAGCAAAGTTGGGTCCGCGAAAGCCATAACGCATAGATATTTGGCCCGCCGCGATATCCAAAATCATTTTTGGAATAAAGAAAGGATTGAAACGAGGCGTGCCGTCACCTTTGCAAAATTCTATTACGTCATCCTGGAAAGTAGCAATCCCTCCTATGCCGCTGGCAAAAATGACACCTACCCGGTCAGGGTCGACGTTTTCTTTTGTAATTCCAGCATCAGTTACCGCCTCGTCGCTTGCTGCGAGCGCGAATTGGGTAAATCTGTCAAGCTTCCGTGCTTCTTTCCTGTCAAAATAAAGGGTGGGATCAAAACTATTAACTTCGCAGGCAAACCTGGTCTTAAATTTAGAGACGTCGAATTGTTGGATGTAATCTGCACCGGACACTCCTTTTTTCAAACCGTCCCAATATTCCGGAACTGATTTACCTAAAGGTGTAATGGCGCCTAACCCAGTTACAACAACTCTTTTTAATTCCATAAATATGCCTGCAAAGTTAAAGAAGATGGTTACTTAGCATGCTCTTCAAGGTATGCTACAGCTTGGCCGACGGTGGTAATTGTTTCGGCCTGTTCATCAGGAATAGAAATATTAAATTCTTTTTCAAATTCCATAATTAATTCTACGGTGTCCAAACTATCGGCACCTAAATCGTTAGTGAATGATGCTTCCGGTGTTACTTCGGCTTCATCAACGCCTAATTTGTCAACAATGATTTTTTTAACTCTTGTTGCAATGTCTTGCATGATTGTAAAATTTAGTTAATACGGCTACAAAAATATACTTTTTGGGATAAAAAAAAATAATAACTCGTCAGGCTTTATGTACTGTTGAAAACCCTTTCAATACTGCGCTTTAGCCTTTTCCTCCATAAACAAACTTTTTCATAATGCAAGTAAATTCCGCACTATTTAAAACATTAAAAGGAAATGATTTGGGATCTTTTTTGAGTAAACATCGAAAAGGTTTTAAGATTGAAAAAGGGTAAATACGTTTCTCACGACACGATTAGCAGCATAAAATATTAATTTACCTGACATCTTCAAAGTGAATAATATTGTATTTTAGTATCCTTTTTAAACTCCCGTGTGTCTCGCTATGCCAATCAAACAAATAGATCATGGATCCACAGAATACCAGCAAATGATCGATTTGCGATTTGAACTTTTACGTAAGCCACTCAATCTTACATTTAATAAAGATGAGTTGGATAAAGAGAAGGAAGACGTATTAATTGCAGCTTTCGATGAAGACAAAATGCTTGGGTGCTGTCTGCTTACCAGTGTAGATGAAAGCTGTGTCAGACTTCGGCAAATGGCGGTACAGAATAATCTGCAGGGAAAAGGCATCGGAGCATCTATGATGAATTTTGCAGAAAATGTTGCGAGAGACATGCGGTACAAAAGAATAATTATGCACGCACGAAAAACTGCGTTGGGTTTCTATAAAAAATTAGGTTACAAAATTAACGGCGATGAATTTCAGGAGCTTGATATTCCCCATTATATAATGGAGAAAATTTTATTTTGAGACTGAACATGAGTATCGCTATACTTTTTTTATTTTCTCTTTTAGATAACGCCTGGCGTCTTGCAGTTCTTGTCCTATAAAAGCTTCTTTGGGTATAATAAAAAATGACCTGCTGTCAAAATATAAATGGAAAAAATGCGGGCTTTCTATAACCGAGCTAAATGCCGACCATGGCCAGCTTCTGCTGCCATTCTCGTTTTCTAAAAACATGTGCTGATCCTGAAAGCTTACCTTGAACCTGTCTTTGAAAGTAGTTGCTTTTTTGTATATAATGTTTGGTAAAATAAACCAAAACGAGACCATAAGAATAAACCACAATAATGAACTGCCCAAAAAAGCGTAGGCCGTAACTTTTTTAAGAAAAAACAAAGTTGCCGACATTATCGCAAATACATTTACCAGTATCATCATTATTTTGATTTCTTTGCGGGTGATAAAATGGTAGCGCAAGGCTTGCAAAACTTTTGGCTTATTATAGGTAAAGTAAGAGGAGGTCATATCAAACAAATGTACAACAACCCTAAAAGCCCTGTGACCGAGCGCAGAATTTTATTAAGTTTTTTAAGCCTCTTTTTGTTTTAAAACCCTCAGGAGAACACATTCAAGATCAAAAGCCCGGCATTATATCTTCTTTAAAGTTTTTTTGGAAGGAAAAAGTTGTTTAATATCTTCCGTCTAATTTTTTATTATGATTTATTACAACACGGAACTGTTGTTTTTACGATATAAATTGCGGCAAACAAATGGTGTACTTTATTGTTCTTTTATCTTCCAATATCTACTAATTATCAATTATTTAAACCATATAAAGCAGATATCGTAAAATGTTGAAAGGAACCATGCTTCAGTATTTCCATTGGTATACACAGGGTGATGGAAATTTATGGAATAAAATAAAACTTGACGCGCCCAGACTTGCCTCTTTAGGATTTACAGCCATTTGGCTGCCTCCTGCATTCAAAGCCGCTAATGGTGGATATAGTGCGGGCTACGATGTATACGATCTATATGATCTTGGTGAATTTGATCAAAAAGGTACGGTACGCACAAAATATGGCACCAAGCAGGAATACCTCGATGCAATAAAAGCTATTCGTAAAAACGGCATGCAGGTGATGGTAGATATTGTGCTAAATCATAAGGCAGGGGGAGATGAAATAGAACGGGTTAAGGTAGTAAAAGTTAATCCAGACAACCGGAATGAAGATATTTCTGATGAATTCGAAATTGATGCTTTCACTAAGTTTACGTTTCCCGGCAGGAAAAAAAAATATTCTGCCTTCGAATGGAATCAAAGCTGCTTCACTGGTGTGGACTATGCGCACGACCTCAACGAAGATGCTATCTTCAGAATTGTAAAAAATTCCGGCCTTAGCTGGCAGGAGATGATAAATGATGAAAAAGGTAATTACGACTACCTGATGTATAATGATATTGACTTTAGAAATGATTTCGTCAGAGAAGAACTAAACCGCTGGGGCAAATGGTATTACGATCAGGCCCATTTTGATGGAGTGCGCCTCGATGCTGTCAAACATATCTCTCCTTTTTTTTATGTAGAATGGCTGCACCAGTTACGGATAAATACGAATAGGGAAATTTTTGCCGTCGGGGAATATTGGGCTCCGGGTCAGCTGCAATTATTGTTGAAGTATATCGAGGCCACCGGCGGTAATATGAGCCTTTTTGATTCGTCGCTTCACCATAACCTGCACCATGCATCCAGGTCAGGTAATAACTATGATCTTACCACCATCTTTCACGAAACACTTGTGAATGTAATGCCCGAAAAAGCGGTAACTGTCGTGAGCAATCATGATACCCAACCCTTGCAGGCATTGGAGGCCCCGGTAGATCCCTGGTTTAAGCCAATTGCTTATGCCTTAATATTGCTGCGGGATGAAGGATATCCCTGTGTATTTTACCCGGATTTGTTTGGTGCCAATTATAAAGATTATGGACGTGATGGCAATGAGTACGAAATATGGATGCCGGCCGTCCCTAAAATTGAAAAACTAATGCAAGCCCGTAAAGATCATGCCTACGGTTTGCAGCGGGATTATTTTGATCATGCCAACTGTATTGGATGGACCCGGGAAGGTAATGATCATCATTCCGGTTGTGCCGTGGTTGTCTGCAACGGAAAAGATGGAAATAAGTCGATGGAAGTGGGAAAAAGATATGCCGGCAGAACTTTTTTCGATTTGCTGGAAAATCATTCAGCAACTGTTAAAATTAATAATGATGGTTGGGGAGAATTTTTCTCTTCCGGCGGAAGTGTTTCAGTTTGGGTAGAAAATTTATGACGGAAATTCGGTTTATAAATTATATTCAAACTTTTAAGTGAGACTTATTCGCGTTTCGTTTTCCGGTGTAATACGCCCAATCGATTTACTAAATTTCTCAAGCCCGTTCTTTATTAAAATCCTTTGTACCTGCTGCTCAAATTCAGGGGCAACAGAAAATAATAAACCGCCGCTCGTTTGTGGATCTGCTAGTACGGATTTTTGATAATCCGTTATTGCCCCAATCTTTTGCGAATAGCTATCCCAATTCCTGACGGTACCGCCGGGAATACAGCCGGAGTCAACATAGGTTTTTAAGCTCCCGATAATAAGTGGAATGCTTTCAAAATAAATCTGCGCACTAACTTTGCTCCCTTCCGTCATTTCCAAAAGATGGCCTAATAAACCAAATCCTGTGACATCAGTCATTGCATGAACAGATGGTAATTTACCCAGTTCTACTCCAATGCTGTTTAATTGCATCATTTGTTTTGCCGCAATCCCTTTATCTTTCCCCAATAGCAAACCCTTCTTTTCTGCTGTCGTAAGAATGCCGACTCCTAACGGCTTCGTCAAAAAAAGCAGATCACCAAGCTGAGCATTATTGTTTTGTTTTATGTGATCCTTTTGGATAAGCCCATTTACTGCAAGCCCGAAAATAGGTTCAGGACTATCTATACTGTGGCCGCCGGCCAACGCAATTCCAGCTTCCTTGCAAATGCTTCGGCTTCCCTCAATTACCTGTTGCGCAATTTCAGGAGCCAACTTATTTACCGGCCAACCTAAAATGGCAATTGCAAGAACAGGTTTACCACCCATCGCATATACATCACTAATGGCATTTGCAGATGCAATACGACCGAATTCGTAAGGATCGTCAACAATCGGCATAAAAAAATCGGTTGTTGAAATTAGTGCTGTTCCATTTTGCAAATCATATACTGCGGCATCATCCTTTGTATTGTTTCCAACTAATAAAAGCTTGTTGTCCGGCACAGAAAGATTACTTTTTAAAATGGCGTCCAGGATTTGCGGAGAGATTTTACAGCCGCATCCGGCGCCGTGCGAGTACTGAGTTAGTTTTATTGGATCACTTTTAATCCTGCTGTGGATGTTTGTTAACATGTTTTACCCTTAAGGTTTTTTCTTTCTTCTAAGAATAATGGCAGAATTCTTTTTGTAATCTCCGCTGAATCTTATTTCGATGGCCTGCTCCCCATCGCGTATTACCAGTAAACCAGTATTCGGTGGAATGCTTCC
>JBDSPQ010000139.1:0-3978 GCA_039930305.1 Ginsengibacter sp.
GAAAATATGACGCTGATAAGTGGAATTCCTCCATGGATGCAGATGTATTTTGATGAACTCATTAAAAGAACTGGAAAAAAAATCAAAGATATTTTCCCTGAATTTAGTGTGATGGTGCAGGGTGGTGTAAACTATGAACCTTACAAATCAAAACTAATTGAGTCGATAGGGAAAGACATAGACACACTTGAATTGTATCCAGCAAGCGAGGGCTTTTTTGCTTTCCAGGATAGCTTGACTGAAAATGGGTTATTACTTAATACCGACAGTGGTATTTTTTATGAATTTGTACCGGCCGCAGAAATCTTCGACGAGCAGCCGACTCGGCTTACGTTGAAAGACGTAAAAATGAACGAGAATTATGTTTTGATTGTAAGTACTAACGCCGGGTTGTGGGCTTATAATATCGGCGACACCGTTAAGTTTGTGTCTCTTAATCCTTACCGGATTATTGTCACCGGCAGGATTAAGCATTATATTTCAGCCTTTGGTGAACATGTAATTGGGGAAGAGGTAGAGGAGGCGTTACTTAAGACTGCTAAAGAAAGCGATGTCAAGGTAACCGAATTTACCGTCGCTCCTTTAATCGCAAAAGACGGTGAAAAAAGTTACCACGAGTGGTTTATAGAATTCGAGGATATTCCGGGGGATCTGCAAACTTTTGCAAAGAAAGTAGACCAAAACTTAAGGAAAAAAAATATTTACTATGATGATTTAATCAAAGGCAAAATTCTGCACCCCTTGCAAATTTCTCCTGTACAAAAGAATGGATTTATCAGGTATATGAAGAGTATTGGTAAACTTGGCGGACAAAATAAAGTTCCACGCCTTAGTAATGACCGCCTAATTGCGGACGACTTAAGACAATGGCTGGAAATCGAGGCGCCTGAAACAATAACAAATTCTTAGAGGCGTTTTAGGGATATAATTGCAAAAAAATATACATTTGCACTCTATTAATTAAATGATACCAAATTGAAGGGTTCCAATTCCATAACTTTTTCTTCCCATTTGGCTACACCTGTTGCCAGACAGATGAATTCTGGACGATGCTTTTTCCGACCTGGATACTGATAGGCCGAGCAATTTCGTTGCCCCTATCAGTGAAAAAATCTCCGCTCACACCAAATAATTCATTTAAATAACACGCAAAGTGGAACAATCAAAAATCATTGTTCGGGTTGCAATATCTTCAGATTTTCATTACGCTCAAATCATCTCGGACGAAATGGCCAATTCTGCAAAGGCAAGGGGCACGGGCATAGCAACACGTTCAACAGAATATATTCAACAAAAAATGCAGGAAGGTAAGGCGGTTATTGCCGTTACCCAAAATAAAGAATGGGTAGGATTTTGCTATATAGAAGCCTGGGGTAAAGAAGGCTTCGTGGCAAACAGTGGTCTTATAGTAGCCCCGGAATTCAGGAAAACAGGCATTGCTAAAAATATTAAAAGACGCATTTTCGACCTTTCGCGTGAAAAGTATCCAAACGCAAAAATATTCGGACTTACCACTGGTCTCGCAGTTATGAAAATTAACAGCGACCTCGGCTATGAGCCGGTGACCTACAGCGAACTCACGGATGATGCAAATTTTTGGGCAGGCTGTAAAAGCTGCGTCAATTATGATATTCTAATGAGCAAAGACAGAAAAAACTGCATGTGTACTGCTATGCTTTATGATCCTGCTGACCATTTTGAGCCTGCAGAAACAGCTGCTTCTTTTCGTGACAATTCAAAAATGTATGAAAGATTTATGCGTCTGAAACAAAGTAAGCTGATAAAATTTCTACAAGGGAAGCGAAACGAAAAAAGTAAATCGATTTTGAGTTTTTTCGTTAATCTTTAATATATTCCAGCATGGCCAAAAAAGTTGTAATTGGATTTAGCGGCGGACTGGATACATCTTATTGTGTAAAATATTTTACTGATGAGCTGCAGTATGAAGTGCATAGTATTATCGTAAATACCGGTGGCTTCACTGAAAAGGAATTGGCAGAGATTGAAATACATGCCAGGGCATTAGGCGTTACCTCACACACGGCAGTGGATGCTGTAGAGAATTATTATGACAGCATAATCAAATACCTCGTGTATGGAAATGTTCTTAAAAACAATACGTATCCGCTAAGCGTAAGTGCGGAAAGGCTTTCCCAGGCAGTTCATATTGCAGAGCATGTGAAAAAAATGAATGCAGATGCGGTAGCGCATGGGAGTACGGGTGCAGGCAATGACCAGGTTCGCTTCGATATGATCTTCCATATCATGATTCCCGGTGTAGAAATTATTACACCCATCAGGGATATGCAATTGTCGCGGCAGGAAGAGATTGATTTCCTAAAGAAGAAGGGTGTTAAGATGAACTTCGAAAAATCTGCCTACTCAATTAATAAAGGTCTATGGGGTACAAGTGTAGGTGGAAAAGAAACGTTGCAATCGAATGGCATGCTGCCGGAAGAGGCGTGGCCCACACAATTAAGCCAACACGAGGCACGTCAAATAAAATTACATTTCGAAAAGGGAGACTTTATTGGAATTGACGGAGAAATTTTTGATCGCCCGGTCTCGGCTATCCGGCAGCTTCAGTCGATCGCAGGTGCTTATGCAATTGGGCGGGATGTACATGTGGGCGATACCATTATAGGTATCAAGGGCAGGGTGGGTTTTGAGGCGGCTGCGCCGGTTATCATTATAAAAGCGCACCATGCACTCGAAAAACATGTGTTGACTAAATGGCAACTTAATTTAAAAAATCAACTTGCAGAATTTTATGGAAACTGGCTTCATGAGGGCCAGGTACTCGATCCGGTAATGCGGGACATCGAATCTTTTCTTGAGTCTTCACAGCGTCACGTCACCGGGGAAGTTTTCGTTCAACTTATGCCTTACAGGTTCCAGCTGTCAGGCATTGAATCAGCTTACGATCTTATGAGCAGTAAGTTTGGCAAATACGGTGAAATGAATACGGGCTGGAGCGGTAATGACGTGCGTGGCTTTAGTAAAATCTTTGGGAATCAAACAGCAATTTACCACGCTGTTAAAAAATCTGCTGATGGAAAAAGTTAAAGCAGGAATCGTGGGTGGGGCCGGGTATACCGGTGGCGAGTTGATCAGGTTATTAGTAAATCATTCCTCAGCAGAACTTGTTTTTGTTCACAGTAATAGTAATGCAGGTAAGAAACTGCATCACGTGCACCAGGATTTGGATGGAGAAACAGACCTGGATTTTTCTGATCATATCAGTGAAGAAGTTGACGTGATTTTTTTATGCGTTGGACATGGCGATTCAAAAGCTTTCCTTGAAAAAAATAATATTTCACAGGCAGTTAAAATCATTTCACTTGCCCAGGATTTTCGATTAAAATCAGAAGCTGATAGCTTTAGCAGGCATTTCGTTTATGGGCTTCCCGAATTAAACCGGGAGGATATCCGGACGGCGGATTCTGTTGCAAATCCCGGCTGTTTTGCGACTGCTATCCAATTGGGATTATTACCGCTTGCCAGGATCAACGTACTGAAAGACATTTATGCAACAGGCATTACAGGTTCTACCGGTGCAGGACAAACGCTTTCTGCCACTTCCCACTTTTCCTGGAGAGAAAATAATATACAGGCATATAAATCCTTATCTCACCAACACCTTGGTGAAATAAGTGAATCGCTGCAGTCTCTGTCAAAGAGCACATCTCCTGATATACATTTTGTGCCCTGGCGCGGAGATTTCACAAGGGGTATCTTTATTACGTCGCAGCTCAAATCAACGTTATCACTTCCCGAAGTTTATGATCTTTATGAAGATTTTTACAAAGGACATCCGTTTGTGAAGATAAGTTCCCGATCAATATTTCTGAAGCAGGTTGTAAATACTAATAATTGTTTTATACACATAGAAAAACAAGATGATAACCTTGTTATACATTCTGTGATTGATAATTTACTCAAAGGCGCAAGCGGCCAGGCTTTACAAAACATGAATCT
>JBDSPQ010000140.1:0-5108 GCA_039930305.1 Ginsengibacter sp.
TCAACTTCGGCTGATGTTATTAATATACCTCCAAAAGCACTTTCAGGATCGCCGGCCAGTGCTGCCTCAAAGGCTTCAGCTATATTTTTACGAATGGAAATACCGCAAACATTAGTATGTTTTATTATAGCAAAAGCCACAGCATCCGGCTGTTCTTCTAACAAAAAAGACCGCACATCATTCATCAGGCTCACTGCTGCGTCCACATCTACCATATTGTTGTAAGAAAGCTCCTTACCATTCAACTTTGTGAACAACTCATCCAGGTTTCCTGAAAAGGCTGCTTCCTGGTGAGGGTTTTCACCATAGCGCAACACAGATTTGTTGGGCGAAAAAGGATTCGCTTCAGTAGTATTGCTGAAATAGTTGGATATGGCAATGTCGTACCCGGTACAAACATTAAACGCTCGGGAAGCAAAGTCTTTCCGCGTATTGGCTGTAGTCTCGGCATTATCCGTATCGAGAATCCTTTCCAATTCACCATACTCATTTTTACTCGCAACCACCAACACGCTTTCGAAATTTTTTGCCGCAGCCCGTATCATTGATGGACCACCTACGTCAATTTTTTCAATAATGAGCTTTTCTTCTTTTGTATTTTTTACAGTTTCTTCAAATGGATACAGGTCAATAATAACCAGGTCAATTTCAGGAATATCATATTCCCGCATCTCCAGCAAATCGCTTTCTGTATCCCTCCTTCCTAAGATACCACCAAAGACTGATGGGTGAAGGGTTTTTACGCGGCCACCCAATATTGAAGGATACCCAGTGAGTGATTCTACAGCAATGCATGGTATCCCCAGGTCTTCTATAAATTTTTGTGTGCCGCCCGTAGTGTATATGGTTATATCTCTTTCCTTCAATAATTGAACAATTCGTTCGAGGCCTTCTTTATAAAAAACTGAAATAAGTGCAGACTTAATTTTTTTTTGCATACCAGAAATAAAAAATTTTGATGCTTAAAGATTTGTAACAAACGCCCCTTCAGCGGGTACCGAGTAATAGCGCAAATGTAACCGTTCACAATCTTTTTTCCATTTTTCAATTTTCCACAAAGGATTGGAGGAATCAAAAATATATATCCCGACATCAAAAGTTTTCACCAGCTCCGACAAAAACAATCTCGGGTTCCCGGAAATAATCAAATAATCCAGCTGAAGTTTTTTCTCAAGCGGTAAGTAGGAGACAGCAGAATCAACAAGCAATATTTTCTTACTATTATAATAATAGAAATTCTTCCAGTGAAAAGCTGCATTTTTTTCGTCTCGCACCGTACTCCTCATTTGTATACGTGCCGGCTTTAGATGAAAATTTTTCAATAATCCATCTTTTTTTAATTCTTCGTCTCCTATAAACTGGAAACTGTTGCCGTGTATAATGTCTACGGCCCGATGTGATGGAACGTTGTAAACGATCAGCTTATTCTGCGTGGAGGCGTTCCATTTATCGATGGCAATAAAACAACCTAAAACAAATGAAAAAAGAAGCGCTATTTGGAGAGAAACTTTAGACTTCTTGAGCAGAGCATGCAGAAGCATGCAGATTATACCATACAACAGCAAGGTTTCTGTGACATTTATTTTTATTTGATCCCACAAAGAAAAAGGTACGTTGTTAATAATTTCAACGGAATAATTTATAACTGAGATAATCATTGAAATTATTTTTCCAACAAAAAACGCGAATGAGGATATGGGCGAGACAACGATTAAAATAATACAGAGCCACAGAGCAATGATCGTTAACGGAATGGCAACAAGGTTCGCAACAATAAATAATAAAGGTAGCTGGTGAAAATAAAATAAGGATACGGGAAATGTGAATATTTGTGCAGCTATTGATACTGCAGATAAACGCCACGCCGCCTGTAGAATTTTATTTTTGAAGAAAAACCAATTAGAGATATGTTTCTGGCACAAAACAATTCCTAGGACAGCAAGATATGATAACTGAAACCCTACGTCCCAGAGAAGGAAGGGATTGTAGACCAACAACAAAAATGCGGAAGCCGCCATGGAATTATAGATGGACGAACGTTTATTAATAGCAAGGCCCAGGGCTATGAAGCTGAACATAAAAGCTGATCGCAATACCGAACCGGCACCTCCTGTTATGAAGGCGAAAGCCCAAAGGCAAAATATGATGAGGACGTTACGGACGACTCGCTGATTCTTAAGAAAAGACATTTTAGAAAGCAACCAAAACAGAATACCGTAAATGATGCCCATATGCAAACCCGATATTGCTATGAGGTGAACGACGCCCGCATTGCTATAGGCTTGTACCAGGTCTTTGTCAAGGTCTACTTTGTACCCTATTAATAGTGCCGCAGCTATTGTTTTTTCATTCATGCCCGGTATGTAGGTATAAATAATATTTCGCACCTTTCGCCTGACAGAAAAAATAGCAGACTTGTAGGTCAATTTATTTCCGTGGTTTTTAAAAATCCAGTCCTGTTTTTTTACATAAGCCTGGTGATACAATTGGTGGAAAGCAGCATAACGTACATAATCAAAGGCCCCTGGATTTCCTGAATTTTTGATTGGCTGAAGATTTACGGAGCATAGGATTGTATCACCAAATTCAGGAGGCTCCTTAATTGAGTCTTTTGCAAAATATAAAAGCACCTGTCCATCTACTTTACGAACACTATCATTTTGGATTATAAATTCAACACGTGAAAGGGCTTTCAACGAGCGCGCTTTTTCCGCAGGCGGTTCGATAAGAGTTGCCATAATGGTAACTCCGCTATCCAGGTAATGCCCATACCATTCTTTATGGTTACGAACGTCTTTATTCCACGTAATTAGCATGCCCGCAGCTACAATAGCTAATGAAATAAAAGCTCCTCTCACCCAAGGCCAGCGAAAATGATAAAACAATGGAAGGAATGTAAATGATAAAATCCCAGTGACGCAACACCCCAAAAAAGCCAGTGTGGAATAAAAAGAAAATGGAAGATAATACTGAACCATTATGCCTGCTACGAAAGGCACTAATAGTCTCAGGAAGGGCGCATTCTTCCAAATATATATTTTATAAATTCTTGCCATCACTTGATCTTTTACAGGGGGTATATTATGCAAGTCTACCGAATGAATATTTTCCGTGGGAAATCTGTCTTTGCTGTGTTTGTTAGATTAAAAAAGATCTGTTGTATCCGATGTTTTTTTAGCGCTGGTATTCTTGTATTAAATTATCCATTAATTATTTGCTGTGCAAGTTTTTACTTTCGGTTTTTGCATGCTTCGCCACAATTACTTGCAAAAAAATATCCGTTGGACAAACTAAATTTTTCATCTTCCCGACTGTGTACTTACAGCCACTACAAATTCTGTATTTTTATTACTCTAAAATAATTAACAGATAATTCCTCCAGATGCAGTTTGATAAAGCCTATTCATTTGTAATTAAAAAGCTTGAAGACGAACTACCAAAATACCTCACTTACCATAGCACTGCGCATACCACTGAAGTAATCAGCCATGTAGAGGAATTGGCCGCAGCTGCCGGCATCACCGGCAATGATCTTATCCTGGTAGAAACAGCTGCCTTGCTTCATGATGCGGGCTACCTGGAAACTTATACCGGCCATGAGGAAATTTCGTGCCGTATGGCCGAAAAATGGTTGCCGGACTTTTCATACACAAAAGAGGAAATTGACGAGGTCTGCACTTTAATAATGTCGACGAGCATGCCATTGCAACCCAAAACAATGCTTGCTGAAATACTATGTGATGCAAACCTTTATTATATCGGGACGGATACGTACCTGCTGAAAGCCGAAAAGTTATATAAAGAAAGAGCAGAGGCCGGGCTTGTAAAAGACCGTGATCAGTGGAAAAATATTGAAATAAAATTTCTGCAAACACACAAATTTTTTACGCCGGAAGCCAAAAAACAACTGGGGCCGGTACTTAAAAAGAATGAAGAGGCGCTTCGTGAAAAGGAGTTTGGTTATAAGAAGAAAGCTACAGGTTTTTTAACCTTCGATTGGATTACTGAACTTATCTTGATGATAGCAGGTGTAGCTTTTGCCTCTTTTGCGTTGAAAGCCTTGCTCGTGCCTAATGATTTTTTTGATGGCGGCATTACTGGCATTTCGTTGTTGATACATCACATTTACCATTTCAACCTCGGTTATGTGATCGTATTGGCTAATCTTCCTTTTATCGTCATGTGCATTTTTGCGGTAAATTTTAAATACGCCCTCAAAACTTTTTTTTGTGTCGTAATGTTAGGTTTGTGCCTTCTCTACCTGGATTACCCACAAATCACTTCGGACAAATTACTGGTTTCTATTTTTGGCGGCTTCTTTCTCGGCATAGGTATAGGTTTAACGATGCGGGCAGGTTGTGCTATTGATGGTATTGAAGTGCTTGCTTTATATACCTGGAGAAGGACGAGCTTTACTATTAGCGAGATAATTCTTGCGATTAATATTGTTATTTTCAGCATTGCTGCTTTTAAATTTGGAATAGATACCGCCTTCTATTCTATGCTTACTTATTTCACTGCCACCAAAACTATTGACTACGTGGTAGAGGGCCTTGAGGCATACATTGGTGTCACTATTATTTCCGGGAAAAGTGAAATGGTAAAGGACCGGCTCGTGAATGAAATGGGAAGAGGTATTACAATTTATAAAGGCGAAAGAGGCTATCTGCCCGGGAAATTTGAAACGCACCAGGACGTTGATATAATATTTACGGTCGTGACACGCCTTGAACTTAGGAAGCTTAAAAACCTGGTACACGAAATAGACTCCCGGGCTTTTGTTTTTGCCAGTATGATCCGGGAAGCCTCAGGTGGGATTATCAAACGACGGCATCTGCATTAATTGAAACATAACTACTCTTTTACTTCATAAACCATCAGCGACTGCTTTTTATTTTTAAGTTTTATTTTTTCAACAGGCATACAGATGAATGACTCTTTTACTTTGTCCCACGATCCCTCTGAAATCAGTATTTGACCGGGTTTTGCCATATCCTGAAGGCGTTGGGCAGTGTTAACAACGTCACCTATTACAGTATAATCCAGGCGCCTCAGTTTCGCAGAACCAATGTTTCCGGAAATCATTTTTCCACTATCTATACCTATCG
>JBDSPQ010000141.1:0-8044 GCA_039930305.1 Ginsengibacter sp.
CTAATCCAAAATTGTCATCTCCGAAAATGCCGGGTTTTAATTGTCCACTTGTCATCATTTCAACTGTCTTTCTGGACAAAATCTGACGACCGTTGTAATTACCGCCGTTCAAAAACATTTGCAGAAATATAGCATAATCAAAGGCCGTGGAAGAAAGCCCCGCGCCACCGGAAAAATACTTCTTGTTCATCGTAGGATAATCCGGATCAATATTCCGAAAAGTATGACTCCATTTTACAATACGATGCAGCGAATCTTCAGTGTAGACATTTGCCAGCCTGCTGGCTTTGGAGGCAGGGAGGTTAAAATACGTATCTTTCATACCCAAAGGCTTAAAAATATTTTCCGACAAAAAAGTTTCCAAATCTTTCCCGCTGATCACTTCTATTAATGCTCCTATCAGGTCACTATTAAGCCCGTATTGCCATTTTTCTCCCGGCTGAAAGCTTAAAGGCAGTTTGCCAAGCGCCTTCATTCTTTCAAGCAGATTTTCGTCAAAATAACCAAGGCCGGAAGGGATCTGATTTTTTGTATAAATCGCCATCACCTTCGAACTCCCGATATCAGTATAATCCAACCCTGAGGTGTGCGTCAGCAAATCACGGAAGGTGATTTCCCTTTTCGCGGGCACTGTAGTATATGTTGTATCTGCATCATTAAATTTATCCAGAACTGTAGGGTTTTGAAACTCGGGTATAAAATGTGAAATAGGTTCATCAAGCAAAAATTTGCCTTGCTCGTATAAGATCATTATGCCGGCACTTGCAATAGCTTTTGTTTGAGACATGATGCGAAAAATCGCATCATTTTGCATAACCTTTTTTGAAGCTACATCTGCATATCCATATCCTTTATATTGCACGAGTTGATTGTCTTTTATCACCAGGGTTACCGCTCCGGTCAGCCAGTTTTTAGTTATATACTCATCCACCAAACCATCGATTCGCGACAATCTTTCATAATCTATTGATTGATTTTTTTCGTTAATCTTAATGACCTGGGCGGAGAGGAATTGAGACAAAAAGAATAATAAAAAAGAAAGAATGTTCCTTATACAAGCAATTTTTAGCATAATGAATTGTTTAAAGGAGAAAGATAAAGCAAAATGAATTTGCTTTCCTTTTGTTTGGAGCCAAATTTATTGAACATCAAAATGCTCACATAATATTATTTAATGATTACCAAAGTCGGGAACGAATCTGTTTGAACAGTAATTTTTCGTAAATTGTATTCCCTTATTTTTAAATAACTCTATATTGCGATTGTGAATTCCATTCTATGGCACAAACGCCCTGAACGAATAATCCGAATATAACACCCATGTATAAAAAACTCATTATTGTTTCAGTGGTGATTATCCTCACCTGTGGCGTATTTTTTTTCTTCGGGAATTTTGATAAAAAAATGGTGATGTTAAGTAGCGAAGAAGAAAACGAGAGAGAAATGTTCGCTTACCAGAGATTAAAGTATGAATTTGAGATATTAAAAAATCCGCTGACCGGAGAAATTCCAAGAAACATCCGACAAAAAGAACTGGCCTTTGCAAAAACCCTTCCAAGGAAAAATTTCATAAACAGCGGACTAAATACTCCTCAAAATTTAAATAGCTATACTCCCGCAGGTCCTAATAATATTGGCGGCAGAACAAGGGCTCTCGCAATTGATGCCAGGTTCGGCACAGGAAGCAATAAGGTAATTCTGTCCGGGAGCGTTAGCGGAGGAATTTACCGCAGTGCTGATGGTGGGATCACCTGGATAAAAGTAAATCCGGAAAATGACATACATAATGTGACCGCAATTGCGCAAGATCCGCGTCCTGGTTTCCAGGATATATGGTACGCAGGGGGCGGAGAACCTATTGGCAATTCGGCATCGGATATTGGCGCGTTTTATCTGGGTTTTGGTATTTTGAAATCTACTGATAATGGAGTAACCTGGACACGTCTTACACTCAACGTTTCCAATACCGATGGCAGCGCTTTAACGGCCGGCACGCTCGAAGCTTTTGATAACGTTTTTGATATCGTTCATAAAATCATTGTAAGCCCTGCAAATGGGAATGTCTACATTGCGGGACACAGGAGATTGGTACGCTCCGCCGATGGTGGTCAAACGTTTAAAGTAGTATTTGGAAGTAATATACCGGCAACTGCAGACCAGGGGCAGATGGATATTGTTGCGGATAATTCCGGCACATTGTTTCTTGCTATCAATGGTGGAAATCCTGATGTTGCACTTAGAGGCGTCTGGAGCTCGCCTTCCGGTAATTTCAATTCCTGGACCAAAATTGCAGGAGGTAAAACCTTAGGTGTGGATTCCCTGGCGGGATGGCGCGGAAACTCTTATGATGCCAGCGGATCTAAGCGCATTCTTCTTGCCCTGGCCCCTTCGCAACAAAATTTTTTGTTTGCCTTCTACCAAAATGGATTGTCGCAGGAGAGTTCTGCCGGTGCAAACCCGGAAGCCGATCTATTCCGAATCGATGTTTCCACCAGCACATCTTTAAATCTTTCAGCAAACATGCCCGACTTCCCGGGGCAAAATGACGGTATCGATCCATTGGCAGTGCAGGGTGGGTATAATATGTTGGTAGCGGTAAAGCCGGATGATCCGAATGTTGTATTTGTCGGAGGTACCAATTTATATCGTTCGAATGATGGTTTTACCACAAATACTAAAACCGAATGGATTGGAGGGTATCGCAAACAAAACCCCGTAACTCCGGAAACCTACCCTGCAAGTCATGCTGACTTTCATGGACTTTATTTTGATCCGACAAATCCCAATCATGCATATGCGATAAACGATGGCGGTATTCAAAGCACCGTTGCAATTACTGCCAATAATAATCCGCTTCCGGTTACCTGGGCAATGGTTACAAATTATCAGACGCTTCAATACAATTACGTTGCGATTGATCCTGCGCCGGGACAAAATAACTTTTTAGGTGGTGCACAGGATAATGGCACTTATTTCCGAACAGATGGAAGTCCGCAACCAAATGACCAATTTAAGATAAGTGGCGGCGACGGCGCATCTGTGTCTATTGCTACAGTAGATAATAGCACTTTTACCATTTATCTCTCTTCTCAATTTGGCAATTTAACCCGGGACGTTACAAACAACTTTGTGGACATCACCCCAAGTAACCTTACTGGAAATCCTGATGGTGGCTTTGGAGATTTTGTAACTTATTTTAAATCTGATTTTGATAATCCTCAAAATTTATTCTACGCAAATTATAATCGCGTATTCAGAACAAAAAATGCGAGTACGGTCACTTCTTCTACCTGGGAGGAAATGACGGGGATAAGCAGCTCAGTCAATGCAGCTAACTCCTCCGGAACTGACGTAACGATCAGGTCAATGGAACTTAGCCGTGGGCCATACATTGCCGACCACGCTTTATATATAGGAACCTCCGATGCACATATATATCGATTGAACAACCCGCGAGACACAGCATCGACAGCAAAGCCTGTAGACATAACGCCTCCTGGCCTTACAGGAAATGTGTCGGATATTGCTGTAAATCCAAATAATGATAATGAGATTCTTGTCACAATTTCAAATTATGGTGTCAACAGCATTTGGTATTGTCCCAATGCGAAAAGTAACGCGCCTTCCTGGAAAAATGTTGAGGGAAATCTTTCTTTACCTTCTGCAAGGAGTTGTATGATTATGGTAAAAAAAGATAATTCCGGAAATGCTGCAACTGAATATTATGTAGGCACTTCCGTTGGCTTATACAGCACTACAAATATTAATACCGGATCAGTAACCTGGCAAAGGGAAGGCGATAATATTTTAGGTATGGCGTTGGTTACTACTTTGGACTACCGTCCACAAGACAATGTGCTGCTGGTAGGCACTCACGGCAACGGAATGTTTTTTGGTAACACAGGAACGTCCAATTATCTTCCAAATTCCGCTGGCGGTGGCGTTATCCCTCCCGGCACAGAGGTATTAATCCAAAATTTTTATCCGACACCTACGAGTGGTACATTAAATTTTACGATAGGAAATGCAACCACTACCAACCAGGTCGGCATCCGGATATATTCCATGTCGGGCCAGCTCATGTATGCATTCAACAGGGCTTATGCTGACGGTAATATCAATGTGAGCAGGCTTGCTGCGGGTATGTATGTAGCAAAATTTACAAGTGATAATGGTGAGTTAACTTACACGAGACGATTTATTAAATATTAGCTAATAAGGCGACCATGAAATTCTGCTTTGGTCTGTTAATTGTCTCGGTATTAATGCGTCCTGATGGCTGTGTTAAACAGACAGATATTGTACATGGATATGCGTATGGAAGGGAAATCCTCCCTGGGATGAAACCCAGTGTAACCCTTAACGAAGATGGTAGAGTAACTAAACAAAAGAGGCAACCGCAAATAGAATACTACATATATCTCGAAACAAAAGATAGTTCAAAAATTTTCTTAAAAAATGTATGGGTTAAAGGTATAACGTATTGGGCATCGCTCAGGCCTGCCATGGATTTACCAATCACAATTAGTAATCCGGTTTATGATAAAATGCACTATGACACCCTAATATCGTCTTCACGAAATTTCGTTTGGCAGGTAATTCTGGATTCTCAAATTACTTCACCCGGCGTGGCATTAGTGAGTTTAAAGAGGACTGATTTAGAGGGCGTGGCAATTGAATTTTCCGAAGGTACCAGGAGCCATCATTACTCAATTAAGAAGATTCACTACCTTGAACCTATAAGGCTTCAATAGAGAAGGAAACCAACATTAAAAGTTATACTTTAAATATTTACATGGATTTATTTGACGTGATCATTGTAGGTGGTGGACCCGCGGGGCTAAATGCGGCGGTTGTTTTAGGAAGATGTAATCGGAAAGTCTTGCTTTTTGACCACCGGCAACAACGTAACCGATATTCACACGGTATGCACAACTATCTGACAAGAGATGATATTTCACCGTCCAATTTTTTAAAAATATGCAGGGATGAAGTGAAAAAGTATGGAGTGAAATCATTAAATCGTGAGGTGAAAGATGCACAAAAAACGCCCGATGAAATATTTGAAGTGAAAGATGAAAAAGATAAAGTATATCATGCCAAAAAGATGATTCTTGCTACTGGCCTTACTGACACGCTTCCCGATATAAAAGGAACAAAACAATTTTACGGCAAATCATTATATCACTGTCCTTATTGCGATGGCTGGGAAAACAACGGGAAGAAGATAGGGCTTTACGCAAAAAAAAATACAGGCGTGGATCTCGCTATTACACTATCCTCCTGGAGTGATGACATTACACTGTACACCGATGGCGACCATAATATTTCTAAAAAGAACAAAAAGCAACTTGATAAACATAAGATCCAGGTTAACAGCGAGAAAATTGCTGTCTTTACAGGTCGGGGAGGGAAAATCAAAACAATTACTTTTCAAAATGGCGGAAAAGCTGCCTGTGAAGCGCTTTTCTTCTCTAATGGCTACAGTGTGCAATGCCACTTAGTAGAAAGTCTTGGTTGTAAAACGGGGAAAAATCAGATTGCTTTAGCTAATCAATTTCAACAGACAAATATTCCCGGATTGTACGTAGCGGGGGATGTATCAAAAGATATACATTTTGTAGTAGTGGCCGCAGCTGAAGGCGCTAAGGCCGGCGTCTATATAAATAAAGAATTGACAGAAGAGGCGACAGCATCCACGTAGCTTGTGTTTTCCTTCTGGAAAAGTTTTTATTAATTTATTTTGCAAAAAAATGAATTTGGCCGAATATTTTTTCTAAATTGCCGCTCGAATTACACGACGTAATCCCAATCCAAACTTCTTACGACTTGCTGCTTCCAGTATTCACCCGAATATTTAAGTGATAGATTTTTGTAACAATCATTATTTCAAAAAATAACCCCCGCATTTCATGATGTCATCATCATCATACCCCCATTGCGCCTGCTAAACCTTACAACATGAAGAAGCTAACTCTTTTTATCTTATTAGGTGCTTTTATCATTAAAGCGGCTCATTCTCAATCAATACTTCCTGACCCTTCATTCGGAACTAAAGGAGTTGTAAAAACAGATTTCAACTTAAGCAAGTTGGGTAGTATGGGGAGGCAGATTTTGCTTCAGCCCGATGGAAGTTTTTTCGAGGTAGTGGAATCTGTGGATGGACTTACAGTACTCGCCAAAATAAGCCCTGATGGTCAACGCGACATTACTTATGGAACGCAGGGATATTCTTCTCCCCTGGATATTACCCAGGCAGTGGCCGCTATACAACCAGATGGTAAAGTAGTAATTGCCGGCTCAGCAGAAGTGAGAAGCCATTACACCGGTCCTACGGGTGAAACTGATCTTAAGATCGCTCGTTTTAATACTGATGGCAGTTTGGATAATTCTTTTAATGGAGACGGGATATTAGAAAAATCAATCAGGTCTACTGATGAGGCAAAAAAAATAATCGTCAGAAATGACGGGAAAATAATTGTGTTCAGCATGGGGGATAGTCACTGGTTTTCAGTTTCGGCATTTTTACCTGATGGAAGTGCGGATAATACTTTTGATGGCATTAATTATCCTATAGAAGGATATACAGGGGCCGTCCTACAGGATAATAATAAAATCGTGCTAACTGATTATTCATTTTCATTGTCTGCTGCTTATACTATCCGGCTAAACACAAATGGTACTGTTGACAATAGTTTTGTTACTACAACCCTGAATGGAGTTGGTGTGCAAACACTACACCTGCAGCCAGATGGAAAAATATTATTGGGAGCCTATACTGAAAATGGGGCTCCTTCATTTTTTCTTGAGCGTTTTATGCCAAACGGAAGTGTGGATGCCTCGTTTGGAAATATGGGAATTGTCGTCACAGACTTTTCCGGAGGCGGGAGCATTCCTTTAAGTATTGTTCCTCAAAATGACGGCAAGATCCTTGTTTCGGGCTACACCATCACCTCGGGCGATTTCCCTTTAAGTGTTGCCCGGTATAATTCAGACGGCAGCCTGGACAATACGTTTTCCGGGGATGGATTAGCTATTATCAGTTTAGGTAATGGGGCCTACACTGAATTCCTTACGGCCTTACAGAACGACAATAAATTTTTAGTCGCTTACACTGACAATAATCATTTTGCCGTGTCACGCTTCAATGTTAATGGTTCCTTTGACAGGACATTTAACCAGCGTGGAAGCTTGAATGAAGGCATAATAATGGGATCAACTTTCTTTCTTGCGTCTGCTTTGCAATCTGATGGAAAACTGGTGACGGCAGGCTACACATACAACGGTAACAACTTTGATATTGCCCTTAGCAGGTACAACATAAATGGTACACTTGATCTCACTTTTTCAGGAGATGGCAAGCAAGTCACCGATATAAAATCAGCAGATGATAAAGGTTATGCTGTTGTAATCCAAAACAATGGCAAAATTATAGTAGCAGGCTCTTCAATTTCCCGGTACAATCCGGATGGAACTCTGGATAAAAGCTATGGTAAAAATGGAATAATTGCTTCGGCCGATTGGAAAAGCGCAGTAATACAGGCAGATGGCAAATTAGTAGTGGCTGGAAGTTCGATTTCACGTTTTAATACTGATGGTACCATCGATAACTCTTTTGGAAATAACGGCGTTATTGCAGGAGGGAACTGGTACGCAGTGGCCGTGCAGGCAAATGGTAAAATCGTGGTGGCGGGAGGTATAAATAATTTTGAAATTGCAAGGTACAATTCGAATGGTACGCCCGATAATAGCTTTTCTAATGATGGATTTGAATCAACACACATTTACGAAGATCCAAATGCAGACGATATTTACTATGCCGGCCATGCACGCGCCGTTGCCATCCAGGCAGATGGTAAAATTGTAACCGCCGGAGACTGGCATTATAGTTACAGAAATACAACTTCTTATTTCGCGTTGGTCAGGTACAATACGGACGGTACGTTGGATAATAGCTTTGGGCAAGACGGTACTCTCCGCAGTATTTACGGCTACGCCACTTCGTTAGTATTGCAGCCGGATGGAAAAATAATAGCCGGCGGAA